>JBDTHH010000253.1:0-28430 GCA_039937055.1 Ktedonobacteraceae bacterium
TCCTCAGCGGCTACTCTCAGCTACACTTTGTAGTTGACAATCAGACCGTCGAAGGCGACAAGGTCGTCTCGCATATTACCGCCCACAGCGGTTCGCCTATTGGTGCGGTGATGAGCATACCCGCCGACCCCGAAAAGGTTGCCGAGTCCGAGGACATCAAAGGCACCAGTACCGATCGTATCGTCAACGGCAAGATCGTCGAGAGCTGGCTAGATTTTAATGTCCCGAACCCGCTGCCACAGTTGGAAGAGCTGCCCTCGGAGGGAGAGAACAAGTAGGAATAAGCAGGGCGAAGCGGGAAGCTATTGGGCTACGCTCATCCCGCTTCGCTTCGAATAGCAGGCAGGCGTGTCCGCGAATATTCCAAAAGTACTACCTATATCTACGGATGTCTAGGGGAGGCGGCGTGTTTACATGTAAGCCAGAGACGTATGAAAATGTAGAAGTGGGTCTATTTACTAGAAAATACGTATGTGTACCCATAAATATTTAAATAAATAAACGTAAATCCGTGCCAGATTTGCGTGGGACCCCTTCCAAAATCGGGAAGGGATGTGGTACACTAGTGGCGGAGGGATGGCAGAGTGGTCTATTGCGACTGTCTTGAAAACAGTTGGGTGAAAGCCCCGGGGGTTCGAATCCCTCTCCCTCCGTGAACGCGCGTTGGTGCCGTTTGTATTAAGTTGGTTTTCGTAGAGGTCTCTGGCGCTAGTATTACAGCTTCCCTGGGGGGTAGTGGATACGTTGTGCGCTAAGAGCCGTTTTTGGACGGGCGGAGAATAACCGTGTCATTTGTAAGTACGTTAGAGCAGTTGAGCCTGGCGGAGGTTGTGCAGCGGCTTGAGTCACATGAAAAAACAGGGTTACTTGTGATCAAGCAAGGTGGTTTGTGGGTTGAACTCTATTTCAGGCAGGGCCGGCTACTGTGTATCGGGCCTGTCAGAGGAAACGCCACTTTGGGCGATCGCTTAGTGCAGTGCGGCCTTATTTCGCCAGACGCGCTGCAAGACGCGCTGCAAGTCATCAGGGGTCTGGAACCCAGTGAGACCCGCATAGCTATTGCCCTGATGGACCTTGGTCATATCAGCCGTGAAGAGCTACGTGCCTGGGCGAGCGGGGAAGTCAGGAAGGTGCTGGAAGTACTTTTCACCTGGTCGACGGGCGAGATCTATTTTGAGGAGGATCAGCAGCCACCGGCGGCGCGCCTCCTGGTCTCCCTTTCTGTCTCGTCACTGATACCCCAGCCCGCGGCCCAACCAGCACCCGCGCCAGCCCACCCTGCGCCAGTTGAGACTGTACCCCCAGCGCCGCCCGCGCCAGTCGCCCCGGTTCCAGCACCGGTGCAGGATGCTCCTGTGCGGGCGCGTACCACGCAGTCTCTCTTGCTTGATACAGATTCGATCGCTCCGTTCGCCTTTGCCGCCTCGTCTCCAGAACCAACTCCCCCGTCGACGCCGTTAATGGCCCCCCCTCCTTCGCCTGAGCCAGCTACATCCCTGCCGATGCCGACACCTATCACAGCGCCGCTTGCCCCGATGCGCATTGATACCTCGTTTATGCGACCTGAGATGGTGCTTGTGCCTACGGACCTGTCGCGAGTACGCGAGCAGAACATGCAGGTTCCGCTGACGCCGGAGCAATGGCGCGTCTTTACGCAGGCCGATGGACGTACAACTTTGCAGATGGCCTCACAGATGCTGGTGATGTCGCCTGAGCAGGCGTGCCAGGTGGCGGGTGAACTGGTTGCGCTTGGCCTCCTGGTTGTCGGGTTGCCGCAGATAATGCCTCCGATGCAGGAACTCTCGCCGGTCTCGCGGGACCTGGTGGCGGCAGGTTTGAATAATGGCTATGCCGCGCCCGGGGGGTACGCGATGGCTCCTGCCCAACCGTGGGCAGCCGCGGTGCCAACAACCGGTGCCTTGAGCGCTTTCGCTCCTGCCGGCTACATAGAGACCGAGTCGCAGTGGGGGAATGGCGGCAATGGCGCGACCTTTATTCTTGGGCATGGCTGGGGCATGTCTCAGCCTCTACAGCCTTTACAGCCGGGCGCTTCTTTGCAAATTCCTCAGCCTGTGTATGCTCCTGTAGTAGGAGGCCGCTACTAGAAAATATGTGCAGCGCGGGTGTGGAGGAGGTGTGGTATGTTATCAGAACATGAATCGATGCAGGGGCCAGGGGCCGACGTTATGAACGCGGTTGTGGGACACAGCAAGGCTATGCAAGAAGTTGTCACCATGATACGCCAGGTCGCGGCCTATCCGGACACTACTGTGCTCTTGCAAGGTGAGAGTGGGACCGGCAAAGATGTAGTGGCGCGAACCATTCATGCCCTTAGCAGCCGGGCGGCCTACCAGTTTGTTGACCTCAATTGTGCGGCAATCCCTGAGACCCTGCTGGAAACCGAACTCTTCGGTGTTGAGGCAGGGGCCTTTACCGACGCCGGGCCCGGTCGTGAAGGCTACCTTGTGCGTGCCAATAAGGGTACCCTCTTCCTTGATGAGATTGGTTCCATGCCCCTGATGTTGCAGCCCAAAATCCTGCGCTTTCTCGAAACTCGCACGTTCCGCCCGGTGGGTAGCACAAAGGAGATCAAGGTCAATCTGCGCATCATCTCCGCAACCAACCTCGACCTCAAGGCTGCGGTTGCGCATAGAACCTTTCGCGAGGACCTGTTTTATCGCCTTGAGGTGATAACCATCTCGCTGCCCCCTCTGCGTGAGCGACCAGAGGATATCGAGTCGCTGGTGACCCACTTCTTGCGCATGAATATCGCTGAAGGCATGGCACCTTTGCGCATGAGCGCGGAAGCCATGGCACTCTTAGCGCGCTACCCCTGGCCCGGCAATGTGCGCGAACTACGCAGCGTCATCCAATATGGGCAGGTGCTGTGCGATGGAGACGAGATTCTTCCTGCACACCTGCCGCAGCATGTCCTCAAAGTCGGGTGCAGCGGCACTCAGCGCCTGCAAGAGGTAAGGCAGCAGATGAGCCTGCCCGCTGAAGGGATCGACCTGGCGGCGTTCCTGGGCGATATTGAGCGAAAGTTTATCCAGGAGGCCCTCAATCGCTGCCATGGGAACCAGGTACAGGCTGCGGCGTTGCTGCGTATGTCGCGTGACCAGATGCGCTACCACCTCAAGAAACTGCGGCGTCTACGCTAGCAGACGCGATCGAGCCGGGTTCAGACTTCGGGCCAGTCAAGCATAATTGCCTGCGCGCTATCGCCGGGGCGTACCTCGACGCCACCTTCGGGTACGACAACCAGCGCGTTGGCATTGAGCAGCGAGGTGGTGATATGCGAGCCTTGATTGCCGGTTGTGCGGGCTACAAAGCGTCCATCGCTCCAGGCGACCTGCGCGCGCACGTAATGGCGGCGCATCGCCCGGTCGCTCACGCCATCCTCGACGATGACCGTCACCTGCGGGCGCAGCAGGCGCGTATGCCCCAGCAGCTTGCGAATGACGGGACGCGCGAACAGCTCGAAGGTCACGGCGGCCGATACCGGATTCCCTGGTAGACCCAGCAAGGGCACGCCGCCGATCTCCCCAAAGGCCACCGGTTTCCCTGGTCGCATGTTGATACGCCAGAAGTTGATCTGGCCCTGCTCCGTCATGATATCCTTCACCAGGTCAAAGTCGCCCACAGAGACGCCGCCGGAGGTGATGATGAGGTCGTGCTCGACGGCCTCGCTGAATTTCTCACGCAGGCTCTCCACGGTATCCCGTGCCACGCCCAGGCGCCGCGCCTCGGCACCGGCACGCCTGCTAGCCGCCTCCAGCAAGTAGCCGTTGCTATTGCGAATCTTGCCTGGCTGTAGTGGCTCGTCCACATCAATGACCTCGTCGCCTGTGCTGAGAACCGCTACGCGCGGCCGGCGTGTCACCGGAACAGTGGACCAGCCAAGCGTGGCCAGGATGCCTATCTCCCAGGGCCCGATCTCGCGACCACGCGGTAAGATCGCCTGGCCGCGCCGCATGTCTTCTCCCGCCGGGCGAATATTGTTGCCGGGGGTCACCGGTTCCACGATCTCAACCCATTCACTGCCGGGCGCATCGGAGCCGGAGCGCGTCAGCTCAACCTGGATCACGCTGTCAGCCCCCGCAGGCACAGGCGCGCCGGTCATGATGCGCATAGCTGTCCCTTCTACAACGGCGTGATCGGCGACATAGCCTGCCGCGACCGCACCGGTGATGCGCAGGCGGGGCGGCTGTCCTTCACGAGGCAGACTATCTCGACTGAGCAGGGCAAAGCCGTCCATAGCGGAGTTAGCAAAGGGCGGGATATCTTCTTGAGCGACGACATCCTGAGCCAGAATCAGCCCCAGAGCGTCCGGTAGCGGCACGCTGGTAGCCGACAGCGGCGTTATTTTTGTGAGTATACGCTCCAGAGCTTCCTCTACACTAATCATGCAAAACCCCCTCTTGGTGTGTGATGGGTTGGGTCCCCCGACCCGCGTAGGGACCCGGCCCGGACGCGGCAAGCCGGGTCCCTACGCGGATCGAGGCGGGTCCATGTGATAGGCACCGGGTCCATGTGATATGTACCAAAGGGGAAAGCCTGGCAGACCAAAATAATTGGTGGCATACCAGGCTTTCCCAGAAAATAGTACCTTGTACGGGAGTCGAACCCGTGATCTCCGCCTTGAAAGGGCGGCGTCCTAGGCCACTAGACGAACAAGGCGTAGCGTTGATGCTTTGCACCAACGCTACGGATTGTACTCTATTTGCGGGTGTATTGTCAAGCAGCCGAGGCCACTTGCCAGGGATGTCCTTCCATGTTCAGGCCGGGACCAGGGTGTGGACGCGGATGGTGTTGTCAACGCTATCGGCGACGACCGTATCGCCTGCGTGCAGGGTTCCCTGTAAGATCGCCTCTGCCAGCGCGTCATCCAGCATGCTTTGGATGGTGCGGCGTAGCGGGCGGGCGCCATAGGCAGGTTCGTAGCCGCGTTGCACCAGGATCTCGCGGGCGGCGACGGTGACTTGCAGCTCAATCGAGAGGGCGGCCAGGCGCTGCCGGGTCTGGTCGATCATCAGGTCCGCGATCTCATGAAGCTGTGCCAGTTCCAGGGTATGGAAGACCACAATTTCATCGATGCGGTTGAGCAGTTCTGGCTTGAAGAGGTCTTTGAGCGCGGACAGCGTCTGGGCCTCCATACGTTGATGGTCGCTGGCACTGCGCTCCTGCTGGTTAAGCTTCGCGGGCGCAAAGTTCATAGCGTTCGATAACTGATGCATGGAGCCCGCGTTAGAGGTAAGGATAACGATTGTATGTTTGAAATCAACCGTTTGGCCGCGTGCGTCTGTCAGGCAACCATCATCGAGGATTTGGAGGAGCAGGTCAAAAACTTGCGGGTGGGCCTTTTCGATCTCATCGAACAGCACAACGCTGTAGGGTTGCCGGCGTACCGCCTCGGTCAACTGGCCCCCCTGATCGTAGCCGATGTATCCGGGCGGCGAGCCAATGAGGCGTGATGCATGGTGGCTCTCCATGAATTCGGACATATCCAGCTTGATGAGCGCGCCTTCGTTGCCAAAAAGCACCTCGGCCAGTGCGCGAGCCAGCTCTGTCTTGCCGACGCCCGTGGGGCCGACAAAGATGAATGAGCCAATCGGGCGGCGGCGCTCCCGCATATTTGTGCGCGCGCGGCGCGCGGCCCTGGCTACCACCTCCACGGCGTCATGCTGCCCAATAACGCGCCGGTGCAACTCTTCTTCCAGGTGTAGCAGGCGCTCGGCCTCGTTGGTACTGATCTGTGTGACCGGGATGCCGGTCCAGCGGGAGACGACTTCCGCGATCTGCTGCTCATCAACCACGGGCCGGCTGGCTTCGCGCTGGATGCTCCAGTCGAGTTCGGCTCCCTGCAGGGCCTCGCTCATGTGTTGTTCGCTGTGGCGCAGATTCAAGGCGGCCGGGAAATCGAGGTGTTCGATGGCGTCATCCTTGGCCTTACGCGTCAGCGCCAGGTCTTTGCGTAGATCGTTTACCTGTGCAGGCGCGGCGGCGCGCTGGACGCACATGCGCGCGGCGGTCTCGTCGAGCAGGTCAATGGCTTTATCGGGCTGGGCGCGATTCGGGATGTAGCGTGAAGACATACGCACCGCCGTCACCAGCGCCTCATCGGTGATGGTCACGCGGTGGAACTCGGCATAGCGCTCGCTGGTGGCGCGCAAAATCTCCAGGGTCTCCGCTTCGTTGGTTTCGGGGACCAGCACTGGCTGGAAGCGGCGCTCCAGGGCGGGGTCAGCCTCGATGGATTTACGGTAATCGTCAAGGGTGGTTGCGCCGATGCATTGGAACTCGCCGCGCGCGAGCATGGGCTTAAAGAGATTGGCGGCCCCAATAGAACCCTCGGTCACGCCTGAATTCACAAGGGTATGCAATTCGTCGATGACAATGATAATCTCTTGTGCGTTGATAATCTCTTGCATGATGCCCTTCAGGCGTTCTTCAAAGTCACCCCGGAACTTGGTACCGGCGGTCAGCATGCCGGTATCCAGCGAGACTACGCGGCGGTTCAGCAAGATCTCCGGGACCTGTCCTTGCAGGATACGCAGTGCCAGCCCTTCGGCGATGGCGGTCTTGCCTACCCCGGCGTGTCCAATGAGCACGGGATTGTTTTTCGAGCGGCGGGTCAGAATCTGCATGACGCGTTCCAGTTCGACTTCGCGCCCAATGAGCGGGTCAAGCATGCCACTCATGGCAGCCATTGTCAGGTCACGACTGACAAGATTGAGCATCGGTGTCAGGTTGTAGCGCGCCTGGTATTCAGCGGTGGCGGAGGCCTGCTCACGTCCCATACCCAGTAGCTTGATGATGAGCTGGCGGGTGGCGTCTAGATATATGCCGAAACTTTCCAGGACGCCAATCGTGATCCCAGCGCCTTCCTCGCGTTCACTGAGCAGGCCGAGCAGCAGGTGTTCTACCCCCACCATCTCGGCCTTCAAGTTGACTGCCTCGCGCTCCGCCAGGGCCAGGACCGAGCGGGTCACAGGCGCGAGCACGGGATCGCTGATAATGGCCTTATGGCCCTGACCTACAATCAGTTCTATGGCCTGGCGCAGGTGGCCGATATCAACGTTGAAGGCCGAAAATACATGGATAATGATAGGATCATCTATGCGCAGTACGCCCAGGAGCAGATGTTCTGTGCCAATAGTTCTATGCCTGAGCTGTTGCGCCTCTTCGCGCGCATTGGATATGGCTAAGCGGGCCTCTTTTGTATACTGATTTGTGCGACTCATTTTTGTGGTTTCCTCTCATAAAAGCAGTCTGGGGATACTGTATCCATGCGATTGGTTCGCACTCATAGAAATCGGCACAATGGCGTTCAGACTTGAGAGAGGTGCGTAGGGGCGATGGCTTGCCTCGCCCGCGTGGGTGGCCGACGCGGGCGAGGCAAGCCACGCGCTACTTGACGCCTATTGGGCGAGGCAAGCCATCGCCCCTACACATACACAGGTTCTTGTACAATACAGCGTAGTGTGATACGATTTCGACATTCTTGAATAGAAACCAGAGCGCATCGTGCTGCGCTCTGCTATCATTTGGAGACAACACACATATCATGCAAGAAAAGACACGCATACCCGGTAGATACGGGCAGGAGGAGATCGAGGCGAGCCAGTTAGAGGCGTGGCCTAATTCCAATCCTGAGCGCGATTATGTCGCGCACATGGAGATGCCGGAGTTCACCTGCCTCTGCCCGCGCTCAGGCTTCCCCGATTTTGCCACCATTGTGCTGGACTACGTACCCGCTCAGAGCGTTGTGGAGTTGAAGAGCCTGAAGCTGTATATCAATACGTATCGCAACCGCCAAATCAGCCACGAGGCTGCGACCAATGCCATCCTGGATGACCTGGTCGCGCTGCTCGCACCGCGCTGGATACGCGTGGTTGCCGATTTCACCGTGCGCGGCAATATCAAAACCATCATCTTCGCCGAGTATGCCGCCCCCGAATACACGGGTCCACGCCTGGAGTACCGGCGCTATCTGCCTGCTTGAACCGCGTGGGGACGGGGCGCTGGCCAGCGGGCGTGTCCGTAGCGCGTGGCTTGACGCCTCCTGGGCCAGCGGCGCCCCTACGCGGACGGGGGCTCAGGCGCGGTATGCTGCAAGAAAAGGGGGTTGAAGTTCGTGTGGTAGTCGTAGGCATCTATTTGCTCGCGCCGTTTGAGGAAGCCAACCACCAGGTACGTAAATGGCGTGGCCACGATCTCGTAGAGGACCTTGAAGATCCATTGTGTCAGTATGGCCGTGAGCATGGCCTGAGGGGGGATGATGCCCCAGAAGGCGATGCTGATGAAGATCAGCGTATCAAAGCCCTCGCCGACAAGCGTGGAGCCGATAGTGCGCATCCATAGCCAGCGGCCGCGGGTCGTGATTTTCAGCCTGGCGAGGATAAAAGAGTTGGTAAACTCCCCGACCAGGTAGGCAATGAACGATCCCAGCAGCAGGCGCGGGGTGAAGCCAAGGATCGCGTTGTAGGCGTCCTGGTGCTGCCAGAAGGCCGCGGCAGGGGCCAGCCCACCCAGGTAGATGGCGATCACCGCCAATAAGTTACAGGCAAACCCCAGCCAGATCACACGCCTGGTAGCCGCGTAGCCATAGACCTCGGTCAGCACATCGCCGAAGAGATAGCTCAGCGGAAACACAATAATCCCGGCGGGAACCAGGAAACCCGCCAGGAGAATAATCTTCACCGCGATGATATTTGCCGTCACCAGGCAGGTCACGAAAACGGCCGCGATCACTACAAACCAGAATGATACTTTCAAGATGTCAATCTTCCCTAAAAAACAGAGTATTCAAAGCTATCAGAGTATAGCATATCTCGAAAGGAGCCATACCATGTCGAAAGCCATAGCCAGCGGTGGCCTGGATAGCGTAACACTGGCTTATCTTCTCCGAGCGTAGGGCTATACCTTGCATCTGTTAGCGTTTGACTACGGACAGCGACACCGCAAAGAACTGGCCTATGCCGAGTGCTGTGCCCGGCACCTGGAAGCGACAATTGTATGTCGTCGATCTCCGGGGCGTGGGCCAGTTCCTCAAAGGGTCGCCCTCACAGACGCCATCCCGGTGCCGGATGGACACTATGCCGCGCCGAACATGACGATCACCGTTGTTCCCAATCGCAATGCCATCATGCTCTCGGTTGCCTACGGGGTAGCGGTGGCTGAGCGCGCTGAAGTCGTCGCTATCGGCGTGCATGCCGGGGACCATTTTATCTATCCCGACTGCCGTCCAGCCTTTATCGAGGCGTTTCAAGCGATGCAGAAGGTGGCCGTTGAGGGTAGCGGCGAGCCACAACTGAGGCTGGATGCGCCCTTTCTGCATCTTAGCAAACAGCAAATTGTGAAACTTGGCACCGCCCTGGGTGTGCCTTTCGTGGATACCTGGAGCTGCTACAAAGGTGGCGAGAGGCACTGTGGTACCTGTGGCACCTGCTACGAGCGCAAAGAAGCCTTTGAACTGGCCGGGGAGCCGGACCCAACGGATTACGAAGGATAACGCAAAAAAGCTCTCAATCGGCATACCGTAAATATCGAGAGTAGGTTTTCATGTCTCCCATTTAGCGCAGTCCTATCCTTTTGTACGCTGCTCTAGCGCTACTTTGTCGACTCAGAAAATCGCGCCTGATTTCGGGCATCTATCCCGAGCAATTTGGGCTCGAGTATCACCATTTGATGAGTTTAAGATGAGACAACCCCCAAGTTAACAAAGTAGTACCAGTTATTATCGCTTAAGAGATTGTAAACGCTCATCAGATTTAGTGAAATGCGTTTGAAACGGTGCAAGGCTGCAACCTCTGCAATTAAGACAAGTATGGTTTACTTACCTTTTTTAGTTAATAGATCTACAACTTTCTTGATATCTTGAGCCACATTGAAGAAAGCCTGCTCACGACCTCGAGGTGAATGGTTATTAATAGGTATCCCATCTTTGGGCAAAGGTTGAAGTTTGCCAAAGAAGGCTTCTTCCCAATCATTTGTTGGACGCAAAAGCACGGGAATTACATGAGCTAATCCTGCTTCATATAATGAACATGCAAGAGCCACTTCACTATCAAACACTTCGTCAGATGCGAGGTAATCTGGGCTGATCAACAATAAGATAATCTGTGACTGACTCATGTAACGCGCAATCTCATTTGCCACTTCCTGCCCAGCAATAACATTGCGGCTATATTGACATGTGATCACTTTATTTCGTCTTAACATCACCAATTGCTTATCCAGCTCTTTACAGGCATCTTCATCAGCGGGTGCATATGAGAAAAAGACTTGCAGCGGGCTAGAGCCAGTAATTTGTAAATGCTCTTCGTTATGTTGAGATGGTATGGAAAGAGAAACAGACACTGACATCCCATTTTTAGGGAGTGCCATTCCTTTGTCTTTATGTGGATTGATCAACGGGTCAGTTCGAATATATGCCTTGATAAATGAGAGCATATAGAGTGCGGAAAGTTCAGATGCATATTGGTGATAATTATCGTTCTTATCACCGTCGGCATAATCGCTGACACCCTTTACTAGTAGAGAGCGTATACCAGGGAAGTTCTCGACCGCTTGATAGAATGCTGCACCTTCCATATCCATGGCAACAGTACCACGAACAGGCATTTTCACTTCTTCGAATGGATTATCTGCATGTACAGCATTGCTTGATGCCATTGGCGCAATGTGGTACTCAGGGTGTACAGGTTGTGGAGGTATCAGTGTATCCACTAAATCTTTTCGTAAATCAAACATACGTGCGAACTGTAGTACATCACGGGCGGCAGATGCTGTATATGTGTCGTATTCACGTTTCTGGCTCCCTTTATCAATTACAAGCTTACCACTATCTGCCATAAATGCCCGTTCGGCAATGACTAAATCACCAAGTTTAACCTTGCGCTTATCGCCGGCACAGATACCCGTCATCGCTACAAAACTGGGTTTGAACTCGCTCAATAAAGATTGTGTAAGGAGCGCAGTTTCCAGAGGACCATAACGGGGCAACCACGAAATCATGATCTTTAATGGTTCGTTATTGTCGTTTTGAATGGTTGTAAAAAGATAGGTCCAGCCCTGTTTACTAGTTCCTGAGGTAAAAGAAACGTTACATTTTTGCGAGACGATGTCCCTAAACGCTTTTGCCTCATTAGACAGAGCACATAAAATACAAACATCAAAATCAGCATTCTCACTGCTCATTATACTCATCCTTATTCTATAGCAAAGAGCGTCCTTAATTTGCTGTATGCCGTATTCTACCATGCTTCATGAGGTAATTAACAGCCGATGTCTCAAAAGTCTCGTATGCTTGATATGGCTTGGCAAGCCAAACTGTCTCCGCTGCTCCAAAATTGTACGAAGTCGCGCTAAGCAGTGGTTAATTGCTCAGGTTCTATTCTGTCTTCAATGACGTGTCCTGACTGAGAAAGGGAAACATGGTAGGCGCATTTCCCTGCCTCTTGTGATATGGCTTTGTAGAGCTTCTCATCCACAAAATGCAATGCGACACCATCGTCTGTCGCATAGCCTTCGGGTAATGTGCCTTTTCCAATTAATTCCTGGAACAAAGGTCTTCGTTGCACTTCACTGTCATAGTGAACGCCCAGAGAGAACGGCAACAGGTTCTTCCTGTTGATGACCGGCCGCAGTTCTGGACCATACGAGTCGGTTGTTCCGCCTGCGCTCCAACAGATGGCCCCTGCGCTAATTCCCCCGAGAACTATGCCTGTCTCCCACGCCCGCCGCAGTATGCGATCCAGGCCATGTGCTTCCCACACTGCCAGGAGGTTCACAACAGAACCACCGCCTACCCAAATGGCGTGTTGTCCCAATAGGTAGTCCTCTAGGTCTGGATGGTTGGGCATGGGGAATAACTGCAAGTGTCCTGGCTCGATGTTCTGGCCGCTGCAAGCATCGTAAAAAATCCTCATCCAGGCCGCATCGTCGCCACCAGCGGTAGCGAGCAGACAGAACTTAGGCCGCTTTTGACCGGTGAGGTCAAGCATGTACCTCACGACTGGCCCCAATACTGGTCTTGCTGATGTAGGCCACTGGAAGCCTGCACTCCCTGCAACAATATGTTTTTCTTGCATGCAGGAAAGTATATCACAAAAACTCTCGACCTGGATGTCCTACAAGCTCTTCGCTATGAGATGGGTCAAATGCCACTTCTCCCCTTTGCTGTTTTGGCGTATTCTTGAGATAGACCTGCTTCACAAAAGAGACGTGTTCAATCACAGAGATGGGACAGGAGAAGATACAGTAGCATTCATAAAAGGAGAAGATGATGAGTCAATCATTCACGTTCCAGGCGGCGCACAACCGCAGTCCTCTGCGTATCGGACAAATAATCTTTACGGCCCTGGCGTTATTTTCGTTTGCTGTGGGGTCAGTTCTCCTCAGTCTTGTCTGGTTCGGTGTCGGCATGACGACAACCGGAAAAGATTTTGGCGCGGCAATGGAGGGAAGGACCTTTGCCTTCATCCTCCTCTGGCCTGCGACTATGCTTGTTGTCTGGATCTTCAGCACTTTTGCGCTGGTCATGGCAAAACGCTGGCTTCTGGCCTCCTTATCCCTACCAGTTGCCTTTGCCATCCTCTACGGTATCTGGTGGTTTGTTGCAGTGTTTATGCTGAATATATCTGGGGTGATGTTCACTGCGTTGTTCTTTCTGCTCAACACGGGTGCCCTCTGGCTTGCACGTTGGTTCCTTAAATAAATGAGAAAAGCCAGAAGTCGGGTTGATGTGGTTTCGCTCCCTAGGAGATGGTATTAAAGTAAGGTAGGAAGCACCTGTACAAAAAGTGCTTCCTACCTATATGGGCGATCCCGAGAGGGCTCGAACCTCCGGCCTACAGATCCGCAATCTGTCGCTCTATCCACTGAGCTACGGGATCAATCGCGTTTACGTGTTGTAGAATACAGGAAAACTCTGAGATTGTCAAGGGGGAAAAACGCGAGTGAGCTGGCATGCTCGCACGTCGCGCGCATGCCACCCGGCAGATGTGCCGTACTTTCGGGCCATGAGAGGGAGGGGCGACCCTCCGACCTACAGATCCGCAACCTGTTGCTTGCTGTGCTGAAAAGACAGAGACAGTTGCGCGGTGTACGTTGTAGAATAATGACCCGGGTTATGGCTCTGCATCTCAGAACGTACGTGCTCTGCCTGGCGTTGTACCTGGCGGAGCAGTAACGTCTGTGTAGATGTTCTTGCATCCTGGTGGGTGACATGCGTCGAGCAAACGTTAACTAGGAAACAATGCCGCTAATCACGTCCCGCGCGCGCGCGAGAGCATCGCGGCGCACATAGTAGTAGGCCCACAGGCCCTTCTTGCGGCAATCCACCAGCCCTGCATCCCGCAAAATACGCAGGTGATGCGAGATAGTAGGTTGTTCCAACGTGAAGCTTTCTACGATCTCGAAGACGCACACCTCCCCTTCATGTCGGCTCAGTAGACTCAAGATTCGCAATCGCGTGGGGTCTGCTAATGCCTTGAGCAGCCGAGCTTGACCAATCGCCTCATCCTCACTTAGTGCTGGCACAAACTTGGGCGCAACGCCAACTGGTGCATTGGTGATCGTTGCTTGCCGACCCAAAACACTCAGCGAAGTCGGTGAGCCAGCCTGTGTATTCCGGGTCGTGTTCCCCTGATTCATTGATGCCATTGTCTTCTCCTTCCATCCTCCCAACCGGGTATCGAAACATTTGGTAGATCTGGGGGGATCTACTTTCAGTATACTGATGGTTCCAAATCTAAGCCTTTATACAAAAACAATATAAGAAGCGCGACATCTATTAGATATCGCGCCCTTCGATACTATCCATGCAGCCGGCTATCGCGGGCGTGGTTCGTCATGCCGGAGGCGCAAATGCAGTTCTTGCAATTGCTTCTCTTCAACGGGCGAGGGCGCATTCATCAGGAGATCCTGGGCGCTCTGCGTCTTGGGGAAGGCAATGACCTCGCGGATACTGTTCTCGTCGGCCAGCAGCATGAGCAGGCGATCGATGCCCAGCGCGATCCCGCCGTGCGGGGGAGCGCCATACTCGAAGGCTTCCAGCATGTGGCCAAACTGCTCCTTGATTTGCTCATTGTCTAAATTCATGAGGGAGAAGACTTTGTGTTGCAGCTCCGCCACATTAATACGTATACTTCCACCGCCAATCTCATAGCCATTACAAATAATGTCATACTGCTTGGCACGAATATGTAATGGATCGCTCTCCAGGCGCGCAACGTGGCTTTCGTCCATGCCTGAGAAGGGGTTGTGTTCGGCCTCGTAGCGCTGCTCTTCCTCGTTATAGTGCAGCAGCGGGAAATCCACGACCCAGCAGAGCGCGAGTTCCTGCGGGTCGATCAGACCCAGGCGCTCGGCCAGGCGCACGCGGAGGCGGAAGAGCACATCATTGCAGACTTTAGCGCTATCGGCGACGAAGAGCAGGAGGTCGCCGGGCTGACCCTGGAGCCGGTCGATGATGGTCTGCACCTCGGTGGTGGTCATGAATTTCGTCAGCGGCGACTTGACCTCGCCTGTGGGGCTGATGGCCAGCGAGACCAGGCCCTTTGCGCCCAGTGTGCGCGCGAACTCGGTCAGCTCCTCGACCTCTTTGCGGCTATAGGTGCCGGCTCCCGGCACGCGTATGCCCTTGACCAGGCCGTTGCGCGCCAGCGCCCCCTGGAATACCCCGAAGGTCCCCGCCGCCGCCAGGTCCGCGATCTCCACCAGCGGCAGGTCGAAGCGCAGGTCGGGATGATCTGTCCCGTAGCGTTCCAGCACCTCGGCAAATGTCAGGCGGGGGAAGGGCCGCTGCTTGATATGTTTCTGTGTTGTGCGCTCGATGAGATGGATCAGCAGTCCCTCGATCAGGTGCATCACATCATCTTCGGAGACGAAGGCCATCTCCAGGTCAAGCTGCGTAAATTCTGGTTGGCGGTCCGAGCGCTGATCCTCGTCGCGGAAGCAGCGCGCAATCTGGAAATAGCGGTCCATGCCGGCGACCATCAGCAACTGCTTCAACTGCTGGGGAGATTGCGGCAGGGCGTAGAACTGGCCTGCATAGAGCCGGCTGGGTACCAGGTAGTCGCGCGCGCCTTCGGGTGTGCTTTTCATCAGGATCGGGGTCTCGATCTCCAGGAACGCGCGCTCGTCCAGGTAGTCGCGCATCGCCTTGACCACGCGGTGACGCAGCAGCATATTGTCACGCATCCTGGTGCGGCGCAGGTCGAGGTAGCGATATTTCAGGCGTAGCGCTTCATCTACCTCGATCTCGTCGCTGATGGGG
This sequence comes from Ktedonobacteraceae bacterium, assembly GCA_039937055.1. Lineage (GTDB taxonomy): Bacteria > Chloroflexota > Ktedonobacteria > Ktedonobacterales > Ktedonobacteraceae > JALYTT01. The sequence continues at coordinate 15,284 of JBDTHH010000253.1, forward strand.
AAGGGGGTGGTGCGGGCCGGATTGAGGATGGTTATGTGTTCCGCTGCCACCTCTATCGCCCCCGTGCTCAAGTTCGCATTCTCGGTGCCGGGCAGGCGCTGGACGACCGTTCCACTGACCTGTACCACGTACTCTGAACGCAACTCCGAAGCGACGCGATGGGCTTCGGGAGAGCGATGAGGGTCGCAGACCGCCTGGGTAATCCCGTAGCGGTCGCGCAGGTCCAGGAAGATCAGGCCGCCGTGATCGCGCCTGCGCTTCACCCAGCCCGCCAGTGCTACCTGTTGTCCAACATTCTCTATAGTAAGTTCGCCACATGTATGTGTGCGATAATGCACCTCAAAAACCACGATTTCACGACTGCCTTTCAAAATGTATTCACAAAATGGGGCCAGGATGCCCCTGTGCTTCAGCCAGGGGAGGAATGGCTCCTCCTTGTCTGGTGGATTGGGCGCTGGGGATCGTCTCTGCTTTTCCAAATCGGTACGCATAGCCATCTGTTCGATGAAGCGCGGGACAGAAACGAGCAGCAATCCCAGTGATTCGGCACGCCCCGGTGTCCAGATCAAAGTAGCCCGAAGCTCGCACCAGCACCCGACCCGTATAGCGACCGGTTTTCTTGCCAGAGAGAACCACTGCTCGCGCTATGTCCCCCGTCTGAAACCCATGATGGAGCTTGCGGCGGCGGCGATGGCGGGTGGGAAACCCTGCCTCGGAAACCCCACACATTTGTCGCTTGCCATGTCCAGTTGCCTCAATCAACCACGGCACCACCTTTCCCTGCGTAGAAAGGACCAGCGGAGTGGATGCTCCGACACACACCGCATCCCAGTAATGGGTTTTGGGCAACGCTCTCATGGTTCGCTGCCACTTGGTTCGCCCGCCGGTTCCTTCTTCTACGGGCACTCCCAAACGGTTCAAGCGTTCATACAACGCCCATCGCAAGGAGTTGACAGCCGCCGCATCTTTGAGCGGGGCTTTCGCCTGGGCAAGCAATCGAGCCAGTCGTTCGGGCTGCGTTTTGAGGAAGTCTCGGACATCCTGGGTTCCTTTAGCAGTGTTGCACGTTTCGCATGCCAAACACAGATTGCTGGCCCGATTCGATCCTCCACGACTCCTGAGAACCAGGTGTTCAATCTGAAGGGGAAGATCCTTTTTGCCACAATAACAACACTGCCGCTGGAATTTCTCCAGCAGGTACTCGCGCAGTTCATAGCCGAAAAGCGCTCCTTGCTGGTACTCCTGGCCGGTGATTTCCGGGTTCTGGATGGCGTGCGTATCAAAGCGAACGGTTTCGACACTGATCGCTGTGATGTGGCACAGCTTCCTCACACGGCACACCCAGGTTTCGATCTGAGCCAGTCTACTCAGCAGAGAGGGGGGTAGCCATCCCGCTGTGCGGCGACGGTTGTGCCATCTCGGTTTTCGGTATCTGGTTGTGCGTTGTCTGCGTCCTCGACGCAGTGCGGCCCGTTTGCGCACAGCCGCAACGATTTCCTGACCCCGATGGGTGAGTTCTGCGATCCAGACCACTTCTCCCGTTTCGTCATTGACCAGGGCAAGGCCAGTCGTTTTGGAACCAGGATCGATTTTGAACCGCAGTCCTGCCACAACGGGCTGCTCCACCACTCGCTTGAGTCGAATGCAGAAAGGATAGCGCCGCCACACGACGGCTTTTCCAGCTTTGAGGAGCAGGCGTGCTCGCCCGCAGTGAACGGGTTCTAACGGCGTGGTATTCGCATCGACAACAAAGACTTTGGACATGTTCATCCTTTCGGATCTCCCCTTTCGGGGGTAAGGTTCGCCTCGACGATGTTCGCAAGCGGCAGATCCGCTGGGCACTGGCTTACTCCCTTTCGTCCTGTTTAACCCACCGATTCGAGAGGTTGAGGCGGGCAACGCACCCCAACGTCGGAACTGATGCACTTCTTGCGAACGGAGGTTGTCTTTCAAACCTGAGTCTGGTCATGACTGGGGCTTGCAGCGGACGCCTTTCGGCTTGACTGCAAGCCCCCGCATTCAATGCGGGGGTTCATGACATGGATTAATTCCTGCACGCACATGTACTACACAGCACCTCAGAACGCTGGCGTGTATAGCGACCGGGGTACCAGCCAATCAGGCACAACTATTGGGGCCTGTGTTGATTGAGACCAGGCGGAGTGTTGCAGCGCTGTTTTGTGATTGTGTCAGGGCATAGACCGTTGCCCCGCTGACCGGATCAACCGTTACATTACGTACCGCTGAGAGGAGGCTGGATGAGACATATTGCTGGTTCAACTGGAGCGTGACGTTATTGCTGGTTGATGTGCCTCCGCCCGCGTTCGTCGGTGCAGGGGTGACGCTTTTAGCCGTGGGTGTAGAGGTACCGCCGGCGTTGCCCGCCATCGTCAGGTCAAGGATGCGGTGGTTGGCCGCATCTGCGATGTAGAGATGGGGCGTGCCATTGTTGCTGCTTGCCGAGAGCGTTCCCCTGTTGGACGCCTGTAATGGGAAAGGGCCGTTCTGGGACGCGGGAACGGCAACCGTCGGGACAGGCGTGGCCTGAGTATAATCCTGCTGGGTCGCTGAGACGCCGGCGGGCAGGGGATGCGGCATCACCACCGCCGCCGGCAGCGACTGCGGCCCCTGGCCCCCGAATTGCAAACTCTGTACCGAGCCATCGCCCACCAGTAGAAACAGTTGTCCATTTGGGAAGGCTGCGATACTCACAATCGCGGTTGAGACGGAGACCGGCTTCTGCTTCATCGTCAGCTTCGTGCCATCGTAATCGATGATCGTAGCGCTGCTCGTGCCCTGGTTGGAGGCAAACACAATATACACATCGTTATCCCAGGCCGTGATCAGCCTGGGAACCATGCCGTTGGCTATCTGCCGGGCGTCGATCTCCTTGGAGAGCTTCGCGCTTGTCTGACCAGCGGGGATCTGGGCAATACTATACTTCGTTGCCGTATTTCCCTGGCCGGGCTGCGCGGTCAAGGCGAACAGTCTGGAGCCATCGGCCGCCACGCCAAGCACCTGCCCGGCGATGTTCAGATGCGACTGCACACTATATTGGTTGCCCACCTGGTCCACACGATACAGGTTGCTATCCTCGCCTAGCGTATAAAACAGCGGCTTCTGGTTGTCTGCTATAGAGACAATGGTCTTCGGCAAAGTATTCGTGCTGTTGGTATTGATGGCGCTGGTTGTTGTGCTTGAACAGGGCAATGCTGTAATGCCATATTGCCTGTTATAGGTCGCGATAGCTACCTGCACTCGTTGTGTGAGCGTGCTCTGGAGGCTAGTAAGCTGGCGATGCTGCGCATCGTTGAGTTGTGTCGTGGGTAAGGTGTGCAAGATACGCTGGGCTGAGGCAAGATCCTGAAGCGCGGCTTCAGGGTGTGTGGTTGTTTCACCGCTGGCCCTGGTAATCAATTGCTGAGCTTGTTGTAACGATTGATCGATGTTTGGCGCAGGTTTCAACAGGAAGTAATAGATGCCACCGGCTGCGAGCGTCACAATGAACAGGAGCAGGAGGGCCAATGTCGGATAAAACAGGCGACTTCTGGACCTGGCAAAGGTGGATTGGGGAACGGTGATCTCTTCACGGGGAAGTAAGGGACCAGTAGAGAGATGGGGAGCGCCGTAGCCATTGGCGGCACGTGGCGGCATGGGCGATGTCATCCCCACGGCCTTCCCTCCTACGAGGGTCGTATCCTCGTCCGTCTCGCGTCCACCAATATGTACCGGGTGACGCAGACCCGGCGGCTCCCAGCCCACCTCGTTCACATGGATCACAATGGCCGTGATATTATCCGGTCCACCGTTCTCATTAGCACGCTCCACCAGGTGATAGACACTCTCCTGTGGCAAGAACTGATTGATAATGTGCTGGAGTTCCTCTTCGGTCACCAGGCCGGAGAGACCATCTGTGCAGAGCACGAGGGAATCGCCTTCTTCAAGCGGTTCAGTGAAGATGTCAATATCTACATCAGGCTGCGTACCCAGCGAGCGCGTAATCACATTGCGTTGTGCGTGAGTCCGGGCCTGGTCTTCAGTCAATAGGCCAGCACGCACCTGCTCGGCTACCCACGAGTGGTCCTGGGAGACCTGCCTGGCCTGACCTCCGCGTACCAGGTAGGCACGGCTGTCACCAACGTTGGCGATATACGCCATATTCGCACGCAGTACGGTTGCCACACAGGTTGTACCCATGCCACTGCGGAGCATATTCTCTGCCGCCCGCTGGTGGATGGCTGCATTTGCGCGTTTGATCGCATGCACCAGTGCAACAGCGACATCCTCGCTGTCATCCTGATAATACACGTTGCTAACAGTATCTACGGCAATCTCGCTCGCCACTTCGCCAGCCGCATGTCCACCCATACCATCGGCCACAATAAACAACGATCCTTTGGCCGCCATCACCTGCATGTCTTTCGGAATGACGTAGGCCATATTATCTTCATTGTGTTCACGTCTGCGGCCAACATCTGTTAGCTGTGCAACATCGAGACGGAGTTGTTTGGCCAAAGCACTTCTCTCCCGTACTTTAGTAGCTCGCGATTTGTGCGATATGCACACTAGGCAGTTGCTGGAACTGTAGGCTATAATACACCGACGCAGAGAAAAACGCAACGCAGGATCGCTTTTACGTACGCGATCCGCTGGCTTTCTCTATGCTCCTGCACTATCAGGCTTGAGTATACTCTTTCAGGTCAGAGCACGCAAGATATCCAACAAGCGGTACTAGCACTATTGGCACAAAGGTGAACCGATGCAGTTAGAACAATTACAAGAAGGCACCTGGGTCATCCAGGGAGGAGCGAATATCGGGGTCATTGCCCATGAAGGACGTTGCCTGATCATTGATAGCGGTATGGATAAGGATACCGGCCGCGATATCTTGAACCAGGTAAAGAAACTGGGGCTGACTCCCACTGCACTGCTTGTGACACACGCGCACGCCGACCATTTTGGCGGCGCGCACTACCTTGTGCGTCAGACTGGCTTGCAGGTGTATGCGACGCGCGTTGAGGCTTCGGTGATGGCGGGACCAATCCTGGAGCCGCTCTACCTCTTCAGTGGGGCGCAACCTCCCCGTGAATTGCAGCACAAATTCCTGCTGGCCAAACCCTGCCTGGCCGACGTGATCCTTGAGGGCCACGAGCGCCTGGTTGATCAGATCCCTCTGGAAGTGATCTCCTTACCCGGTCACAGTCTAGAGCAGGTGGGAGTGGCCTTCGGCGCTAGTCTTTTTGTGGGTGATGCTTTTCTGGTGCCGGCCATTCTGGATAAGCATCGTATTCCTTTTTATACTGATGTGCAGGCAGGCCTGGCTACGCTGGCCGCGCTGAAAACGCGAACGGGAGCGTTCAAACATATAGTTGCCGGCCACGGAGAGATCTATGCAGCGGCGGCGTCGGCTGACCAGGCGATCGACTATACCGTTCAGCGCCTGGAGAGTATCCTGGAGCAGGTACGCGTGTCGCTGGCCAATGGGGATGCGCGCACAACTGCTGATGTGCTGAGCGCAGTAGCCAGCGCGCAGGGGGCGAAGATCGCTGCGCTCTCGCAGTATGTCCTGTACAATACGACTGTGCAATCGGCCCTGAGTGTGCTCTACACGCGAGGTGAGGTTCAGCCGCTCTTCCAGAACAACTACCTGTTATGGAGCAGAAGAGAAAAGGCATAAGGCTGTTACCGCGCGAATTTCAAGGCCGTTATACAGGCATGAGGAGGTCTTCCAGTATGCACATCGGGATCAATGCGCAGTTACTATCCTTTAGTCAGAACTATCGTAATGGCGGTGTGAGCCGCTATATCCGTTCTCTGCTGGAAGAATTAGCCCGGCAGCCCGGAGAGCATGAGTACACAGTTTTTGTCAACGGGCAGGGAGTAGTAGAGCAACTCGTTGCCCAGCATCCTCAGATCACCTATGTGCCTATCGCGTGGCGCGAAGAACGTCCGACCACCAGAGTCGCCTGGGAGCAGTTGAGTTTGCCCGCGTTGATCCGCCAGCGCAAGATCGATGTGTTGCATTCGCCTGTGAATGTGCAGCCGGAGCGGCTGCCGCACACATGTGCTGGGGTCGTAACATTGCCAGACCTGGCATTCTTGCGTTTCCCCCATGTCTTAACACGCGCCAAGCGCCTGTATCATCGCACGTTCACTGTCCATAGTTTGCGCCGGGCCACGATGATTATCAGTCTATCAGAAAGTACGAAACGAGACGCAGTGGAACTGGTGGGCGTACCTGCCGAGCGCATACAGACGGTCTATCCTTGTATAGATGCGCGTTTTACGCGTAGCTGGGACGAAGAGGCGCTGCGCGCCTTTCGCGAGAAACAGGGGTTGGAGCAGGGCTTCATACTGTATCTTGGCACCCTGGAGCCGCGTAAGAACATCGATACGCTGGTAGAAGCATACGCGCGTTTACGGCAGGCCTATACTATACAAGAGAAGCTAGTGCTGGCAGGCGGGAAAGGCTGGTTGTACGATGCGATTTTTGAGAAGGTGCAGGGGCTGGGATTAGAGTCGGAGGTACTCTTTCCTGGCTATGTAGCAGACGCGGACCAGTCTTTGTGGTATCATGCAGCAGCAGCCTTTGCATATCCCTCGCTCTACGAAGGTTTCGGCCTCCCGGTGGCAGAGGCGCTGGTGTCAGGCGTTCCCGTGGTCACCTCGAACGTTTCCAGCCTGCCGGAGGCGGGGGCCGGTGTGGCATTAACCGTCGATCCGCATAATGTAGAGGCGCTGGCAGAGGCCCTGCATAAGGCGTTGACCGAGGAGGAATTTCGTCAACGGTGTAAGGTCATGGCGCCGGTGGTCGCGCAGCAGTTCTCGGCACAATCGATGGGTGAGCAGACGCGCGCTGTCTATGAGCGAGCAGCGGAGCGCCGTGGCTCGCGAAGTCGTTCTCAACGTATTGTGTCCGTTCGTTAGTATAGGGAACCTGGTTGTGAAAAGTAGCGAAGTCACGCAAAAGATTCAGACAATTGCCAGCGCAGGCGAGAGGACAGGAGCCCCCGATATGCCAGGAGTAGGGGGCGCAACCGGTCCGATTACCAGGGCCATCTCACTGCGGCGCTCGCATCGACGCCAGTGGCGCATTTTTGAATGTATCGCCATGATGATCCTGGATATCGCATTAGTGAATGCATCCTTCCAGTTGGCTTATGATCTTCGTTACCAGGTGTTGTTCAAAAATCCCCTGCTGGATGCTATTCGCCGCTATTTGACAGATAATAGTCCGCCGCGCGCGAGTTTTACCAAAATTGATCAACTTTTAGCGCTTGAAGCTGGTATCGTCATCGGCCTGATAGCCATTTTCGCGGTGCGCGGGCTGTATAAGATTCGCCTCACTGGGACATGGTTCCGCCAGGCCTGGACGATTGCCAGTTCGGCCACGATCGGGCTGGCTTTTCTGATCACCTATTACTTTGTCTTTCAACCGACAGCCAGTTCGCGCCTGCTGGTGCCTTTTGTGTGGGCCGTAAGCATTGTCGTCCTCTGTACCGGGCGTTTGATTGTCTCGATCGCGATGGGCATGCTCTATCGCCTGGGTCTGGGCGAGACGCGCCTGCTGGTGGTTGGCTCTGGACGGCTGGGCAAGATGATTATGCAGCACATCGCCGCCAATCCAGCCCTGGGCTATTCAGTTGTTGGCTTCCTGCACGACATGGAGAATCCGCCTGGCGACTTCGGACGCTTCAAGATGCTGGGAACGCTGGAGGACCTGAACCAGGTGATCCGCTCGATGCAGGTGGATGAGGTCATCATTGCCCTGCCCTCGCACTTGCACCAGCAGGTCATCAGAACGGTGCGCCTCTGTGAGCGCTTCGGGGCATCCTTTAAACTCGCGCCCGATCTGTACGAACTCAGCCTCTCGCGCATCGATATGGAGGCCGTGGAAGGCATCCCGCTGATAGGCATCAAGCAGGTCTCGCTCAACTCCTGGCAGCGAGCCATCACGCGCCTGGTGGATATTGTTGTCGCTAGCCTGACAATCATCATAGGTTCGCCGGTCTGGCTGTGTATCGCGGCGGCGATTCGCCTGAACTCGCCTGGTGCGGTCATTTACAGGCAGACACGTATTGGGCTGGAAGGGCGACCTTTCAAGGTCTATAAGTTCCGCTCGATGTACAGAAACGCGGACCAGGTGCTGGCCGCGCTTATGGCAAAAAACGAGGCCCAGGGACCCCTCTTTAAGATGCGCTCGGACCCCCGGATTACCCCTGTGGGGCGCTTTCTGCGCCGTACTAGCATTGACGAGGTTCCGCAGCTCATTAATGTGATCAGGGGCGAGATGAGTCTTGTAGGTCCCCGCCCGGCGCTGTCCCACGAGGTGGCACAGTATGAGGAGTGGCAGAGAGGCCGCCTGGCCATCAAACCGGGTATGACCGGCCTGTGGCAGGTGCGTGGTCGCAGTGATCTCAGCTTTGATGAAGGCGTGTTGATGGATCTGTACTATATCGAAAACTGGTCGATGCACCTGTACTTCCAGATACTCCTGCGCACGGTCCCGGCGGTTCTGTTCAGTCGCGGGGCCTATTAGGCCGCGCGTGTATCAATCGAAATGTATGAATGAGGAATGGCAGTATGAAGGTGGCCCTGGTTCATGACTATCTCAATCAAATGGGTGGTGCGGAGCGCGTCGTCCTGGCGTTCCACGAGATCTTTCCTGATGCCCCGCTCTATACGTCGATCTATGATCCTAAGCGTGTCGATCCCGCTTTTCAGAAGATGGATGTGCGCACCTCTTTTATGCAGAAACTGCCCCTGGTAACCAGCCATCACCAGCCATACCTGCCGTTCTATCCATTCGCTATGGAGCGGTTGGACCTGCGCGGCTATGATCTTGTGCTCAGCAGCTCCAGCGCCTTTGGCAAGGGGGTGATTACAGCGCCCGAAACCATGCATGTCTGTTACTGCCATACGCCGATGCGTTGGTGCTGGAACTATAATGAGTATGTTGAGCGCGAACATTTAGGGAAGATGACACGTAGTGTGCTACCCTTTGTTATCTCTGGCCTGCGTGTCTGGGACCAGGTGAGCGCGCAGCGCGTGGATCACTTTATCGCGAATTCGCCGGTTGTGGCTGAACGCATCCGCAAGTATTACCGGCGCGAGGCCGCGTATATTCCGCCGCCCGTGGATGCCAGCCGTTTCATGTTCGATCCCGCTACACAGCCGGAAGATTACTTCCTGGTGGTCAGTCGCCTGATCCCCTATAAGCGTGTGGACCTGGTGATCGAGGCGTGCAATCGGCTACAACTGCCGCTGGTAGTCATCGGTAAAGGTCGCGACCTACCACGGCTGAAGCAGATGGCGGGACCGACGATTCGCTTCGCCGGACACCTCTCGGATGAAGAGGTGCTGCACTATTTTGCACATTGCCGTGCGCTGCTGTTCCCCGGTGACGAGGATTTTGGTATTACCCCACTGGAGGCCCAGGCATCCGGCCGCCCGGTGATTGCGTATGGGGCGGGCGGCGCGCTCGCATCCATCGTTGATGGCGTGACGGGGCTGTTCTTTCGGGAGCAAACGGTTGAGAGCCTGATACAGGTGCTGGCCTCGTTTGACCCCCAGGCCCTTGATCCGCAGGCCATTCGTAATCACGCGTTGGAATTTGATATGCCCCGTTTCCGGCGGCGTATTCTGCAATTCATAGAGACCAGGCTCAACGAACGACGGCCGGGGGTACCGCGTACCCCGACGAGTAACCTGGCGCTCTAGTATATATGAGAGAAGAGGTAGCAGCACCACCATGGAACTCAAAGCGTATGCGGCTATTCTATGGCGGCGTATCTGGATAATTGCACTTATCGTAGGTATCGTCGGCCTGTACGCCGGTTATCAATATTATCACCTGAGGAAGACGCCAGGCGCCTTGTCCTCGTTTCACTCAAGCGTGACTATGCAGGTTGGCCTACAGGCGACCGCGAAGGGAACCGATCCCAGCTATGCGGATAATGTGGTTGTCTCAGAGTCGCTCGCTGATGCCCTGACCACCGGGCCTGTTTTGACATTGAGAGAATTCGATGCCGCGGTTGTCCAGCAGATCGCGACTGACAGGGATAGGATCGTGCAGCGCTATGGCCCTAATCCCGATCTCGGCAATCTGGACCCCGGCGCGGTTGGAGGTGCTCTGAGTCCATCGCATATCCATAGTTTGGTAACTATTGATGTGTCCTGGATAACGCCAGCGGGAGCCTGGGCGATTGCCTCGGCCGTCAGTGAGGTGCTTACAACGAATATTGGCAGCTACCTCGATTACGTGGTGGCGAACAATCCTGCGCATGATCTGACGGCGAACCAGGTACAGCCTGCCTTCACCGCCCGCATTTTGAGCGCTGCCTCTGACCCTTATGTAGGCGGCGGCTCAGCCGGGAACAAGACGACCCTACTGATTCTGATGGTGCTCCTGGCGTTGCTGGTGGGGATTGCGCTGGCGTTCCTGGTGGATTACCTGGATGATCGCCTTCGCGACAAGGAAGAGGTAGCGCAGTTGCTGCAAGTCCCTGTCTATGGGAACCTGCCGCGTCCGCCCGCTTCAGGAAGGAGCAGCGTGAGCCGCAAACTGCCCGTCTCGGCAACATAACGGGGCTGAAACATGGGTACAGGGTATCTCAAAGGCCCTCAGCCTTCGTAGCTACGTGATTTATCACGCGTGGGCTGACATACAGTCTGGCCTGCCCACGCGTGATAAATCACGCAGCTACGAAGAATTTATGAGAAGCCTTGTACATTGGTATAGCCTATCTTGACAAGCTGTTTAGTCTGTAGCTATAGTACCTGGGGCAGCATACTGTTTCTTGGATTATGGCTCGTGAAAATAAGAGCATAGGAGAGCTTTTGCGTGGGTAATAACTCACATGAGCACTATACGCTGCTCACGGATTATGATACAGGCAGCGCGTATAGCGAGGCCTTTCATACGGCATTCGCGAATATACGTTTGAACTGGGATAGCAGTCAGATCAAACAACTGGCTCTGCTGCTTACAACTCCCACAGATGCCGATTCACAGGCGACGGTAGCCGCTAATCTGGCTATTGCCGCGGCACAGAGCAACACGCCCACGCTCCTGGTGGATGCCGATCTGCGCCATCCGGGGCTCCAGCAACGTTTTGGGCTGGGTGATGGCGCCGGGCTCTCTGATTTGCTGGCCGAAGAGGTTCTCATGCCGGAGAAGATCGCCTCCTCTGTGACCACGACGTTCATTCCTGGCCTGCGCGTACTCTGCGCGGGCACGCCAATGGAAACAGGACTCTTGCCCTTTTTGCCGCGACTGGCGGGCCTGGTGAGCGCTTTGCGGCAGTTTCTGGCGGAGACAGAGAAACAACCCGGAATGATTGTCTTCAGCAGCCCAGCCGTGCTTACCGGCCCTGATACCTCGCTTATGAGCGCCCTGGTAGATCAAGTGTTTCTCGTGATTGTCACCGGTCGCACTACCAGGACCCAGGCGAAGCAGGCACAGGAACAGTTGCAGCGCGCTCACGCGCATCTCGCCGGGACGATTCTGACGAGGCCATAAGAGGGCTGACCAACCATTCAAAACAAGGGGGATAAGCATGCAAGGGCGACCAGGACAGGGTAACGGGCCGTGGGAGCAGTATTCTCATCCGCGTTTTGCCGCTACAAATGGCTCAAATGGCACAGGGAAGCAGCGGGCCATCCCCCTGCGTCCTCCGGGTATGGCACGTCTTGATCGACCTCCCACAACATCAAGGGTCAGTCGCCCATTGCGCCCACCACCGCGCCGCAGGAGCCGGGGATGGTGGCTCGTGATCGGGACACTTCTGCTCGTAGTGTGTGGCGTACTCACCTTTGTTGGTGTCTACGTGGTTACCAATGTCTCGCAGGCGCTCAACACGGGCGCTGCCCCAGCTACCACCGTGGGAAATTTCCTGGCGGCAGTTGGTAGCCAGAACTATGCGCAGGCCTATAGCTCTCTTGGTCCCGCGATCACCATTTCGACCAGGCAAGACGAATTTATGCAACAGGCCACGCAGGATGACCACTGCTTCGGGATGGTCACAAATTATACCGAGGTGAGCGGCAGCGCGCAAGAAAACAACAATGTCTGGACCTATAGCTATACCATCACCCGCAGCAAGGTACAGAAACCATATCAACTCACACTCACGCTCCAGCAAGATAGCGATGGACAGTGGCGCATTGCTAGCTATACCAGCGATGGCAACGGCAATGATCTGGGGCCATCGGCCCCGTCCTGCCAGTAAATAAGGCAGAATCCTTCTTTAATGAGTAGACATAGCTACCCCTAAAGCTAACAATGCAAAAACAAGGCCACCGCCGATGGCAGGTACAATACATACACAGATAAGTAGTGCCCAGAGACAGCCGTAACCATCGGGCTTAACACCTGTAATCTTCCTTGTCTTATTGGCTTCTGCAAGATACATAACATTTGCGATAAGACCAAGTATCCACAAGAAAATGTAGAGGGTGAACCTTTTTGTGGGAAGCTGCTACTCACTAGCTAGAAGAAAGACGTACAATTAATATGCTACTTGTACAGAAAGCGACCTGGCGGTGGAGCTTGCGACAACACAGAAAATCAGCTACATGAATACAAGCGCGGCCGATGAAGACGGGCAGATCGTGGCGCGTATCGCCAAAGGTGATCGCCAGGCCCTGGCTGAACTCTATATGCGCTACCAGCATCTCCTGTTCAAGTATCTGCTCCAACTCACGCCTGATCATGGTCTGGCGGAGGAGCTGCTCCAGGATACGTTAGTGGCGGTATGGAAGAGCGCTGGCAGTTTCGAGGGGCGCTCGACGGTGCGTACCTGGCTGGTGGGCATTGCGCGCCGGCAGGCGCATAATACGCTGCGCCAGCGAGCGCTCCCCCTGGCAGATATGGCAGAGCTGGAGCATCTGCCGGCTAGCGACCCTGAACCTGAGGATTTCACGCTGGCGAATGCCACGCGCGCTGAACTGGTCGCGGCCTTCAATCAGCTTGCCCCGGTGCATCGCGAAGTGTTGGCCCTGACACTTGTGCAGGAGTTTTCATACCAGGAGACGGCCACCATCCTTGGCATCCCCACAGGTACCGTCAAGAGTCGCTTGAGCAATGCCAAACGCGTGCTGCGAACACTTCTCAAGACACGAGAGGAGGCGGAGAGATGACTACAGA
>JBDTHH010000254.1:0-2903 GCA_039937055.1 Ktedonobacteraceae bacterium
CCCCTACACGAAATGCCAGACTCCGCTCTCTCCCACATATTTTCCCTGGCTGGTCTGCCTTGTTTCGTGTACGGGCGCCGCTGGCCTGCGCCCTGGGAGCCTACGCGCATGCTCCCCCTATGTCGAACCTACCGTGTGAGCATCTTGAAGGCCAGGTGGCGGCCCTTCTTCTGGCCGACGGCCAGCGCGAACCACAAGCCTAAAAGGGAGTCAACCACGCCAACCTGTTCGGAGCCGCCCAGGGAAACTGGTCGCAGTCCAACGTCGGAAATCAATTGTTCGACGGTCACGCGGGCGTCGCCGTCCGTTCCGCAGTAGAAAAGGTCGGCGGGCGTGCCATCAAAGAGGGCATCGGCGAAATTCTCCCAGCCGAGGGTGTTGAATGCGCGGTAGATGCTGGCGTGAGAGGCGTGTTGTTGCAAGGCAGCGAAGCTATTATGTGTACTGGCGCCCATCTTATTGGCGGTGTCGATGATAATCGTGCCGTCGAGTTGATCTGCGTATTGGGCGATGGTGGCATCCATGGCCGGGCCAGGAATAGCCAGCACCACCACGTCTGGATTGCTGGCCAGAGCCTCGGCGGTGGTCTGAATCGTTGCACGGTCGCCCAGATCGCTGCGCAGTGTACGCGCGTTTTCTCCATCAGGGTTGTTTACCCCGAAAATAACCTGTTCTCCAGCGGCTACCCACTTGCGTCCAAGTGTGCCTCCGATATTGCCTGCTCCAAGAACTACAATTTTTATCGCTGACATGTTTTTCCTCCACATGGGTGTCATAGAGAATGGACTGCTGGCCCATTCATCTATTATAGCAACATTTAGAAGCAGGGAATTATGCCCGGAACCGTATTCAGGGCTTCGCTTGTCCTTCGTAGCTGCGTGATGTATCACGCTGGGGAGATCCGACGTCATGGTTGCCTCAGCGTGATACATCACGCAGCTACGAAACATGATATGCCGGGAGTAGGGCCGGCGCATGATTTTTGTGTAGCCCTGCTAGCTATGTAAGGCAAATACCTGACAGAGGTTGTCAGGTATTTGGCGTTATACTCTTTCTAGATGACGCGAATGCTTCAATACAGCGAGTGGAGGACACAGTTATGCTTCTCACATACTCTGGCAATGGTGCCTATTGCTATGCAAATAGTTTGTATATGAGCCTGCTAGGGAGCGGCGCAGACGCGAAAGAGCTGCCTGAACCTGGCTTTCTTGAGTGTTTGACGGGCGGACCGTTTGGCAAATTGTATTTGCGCTTTGAGGATGGTCCGCTGGCGCTCTTCAGTTCGCCTGTGAGCGATCCTGACCTGGGCCTGAAACGCGCGCTAGAGCTGCTGGGCTGGGAGTGCCAGGAATGGTATGGCGACGATAGCCAGGAGGCGCTATCACGGCTGCGCGAGGCTGTGCAGGTGGCGCCCGCCTTGATTGGTCCCATTGACCAGGGGTATCTCTCATACTATCCAGACTACCGCCACGCTCCTGGCTACGACCATTTTGTAGTCGCGCTGGCGGTAGAGGACGAGCATGTCTGCCTGCACGATCCAGGCGGCTATCCCTGTGCCGTTCTGCCCATTAAAAACTTTTTAGAGGCCTGGCGAGCCGAGAGTATTGGCTATGGGCGTGGCCCCTATACGCTGCGTAGTCACTTCCGGCAGGTGCGCCATCCAGGTCGCCAGGAGATCATCCAGCAGGCGTTGCCCGCTCTGCGTGAGTGCGTGCAGGTCAATCCAGGTGGGCCTGTGGCGTATGGCGGCGTAGAGGCGTTGCACCTGCTGGCCAATGATCTACGAGGGAAGGTCCCACCCAGCATCAGCAATTCTCTGGTGCAGTTCGTCCTGCCGCTTGCCAGTCGCCGTAGCCTGGATGCCGCGGCCTTCTTGCGGGAAGCGGGGAAAGCGGATGCCGCCGCGCTAATGGAACGCCAGGCCGTGCTTGCTGGCCAGGCCCAGAGTATGGCCGTCCAGAAGCGCTGGTCCGCAGTCGCTGCTGTGATCGAACAACTTGCCGGTACAGAGGAGCAGCTTGTAGCCTGTTTCTAACATGCTCATACAATGGCGGCTGTGGACATGTTTTGTGTGGATGGATGTTCCTCGCCGGCTATGCAGACGCGATTGCGCCCGGTATGCTTGACATGATACATAGCGTTGTCGGCTGCCTCAATTAAGGCTACGCGGGTGGTCCCGTGCAGTTGATAGACCGAGGCGCCAATGCTGGCAGTAACCACGATGGGGGTAGCGAATAGCGCATCCTCTGCCTGCCAGAGACATGGCCTTTCGGCGAGGGTCACGCGCAGGCGCTCGGCGATATCGTATACCTCATAGGCAGCTATATTCTTTAAGACCACGGCAAATTCTTCTCCGCCGTAACGTCCCACACAATCTTCCTGGTGGAGGCAGAGTGTAAGCCGCTGGGAGATTTCCCGCAAGATCGCGTCCCCTGCCTGATGGCCCCAGGTATCGTTGATATACTTGAAGTGATCGATGTCAACAAACAGGATCGCGCAGGACCCCCGTGTCTGCTGGCAGCGTGCCAGCTCTTCATCGATGTGCTTCATGACTCCTCGATGGTTCACCAGCCCGGTGAGCGGATCGATGATTGCCAGGGCCTCCGCTTTAATCAGGGCATCGCGCTGCTCGCGCGTCTTCTCCAGCAGACCCACAATCGTATCCAGCATCGTATTGACATACCCGGAAGTCGTGGCAATCTCATCGTGCCCGGCAATAACGAGGCGCGCATCCATCTGCCCTTCTTCAATGGATTGGACTACCTGGCCTAACTGCCGCAAGCGGCGTACCAGTGTGCTGGAAACGAGCCAGCCTACGAAAGCAATGCCAAGAATGACTCCCAGGATGGCGAGCACCATCGTCAGTAACAGTTGGTTCTCCTGCACCTGAGTCGCGTTGTGGA
>JBDTHH010000255.1:0-5243 GCA_039937055.1 Ktedonobacteraceae bacterium
GAGCGGCCTGGGGTATAAGGTGAAGCGCGCGGGTGGCTGATACCGGGATGTGTGCCATTATCGTAGGCATGCCGGGCGCAGGCCAGCGCATTCGTTGATACAAAATCATGTGTCGAGATGTAACAGGGCGACCGCAAGGGATCGCCCCTACATCTCATACCCTGCAATCGGCGCTCCCAGACGAATGACCCGGTTCGTGATGGAACCTGCATGGGAGTTGGTTCCCATCACCGCGCCATCTCCACACAGTCAGAGATGGACGGGCATCCCTTGCGGGTGCCCTGCTCCAACGCCGACCCAGTTTGTTATCCCTTTGTCGCTCGCCTGCGGGTGCCCCGCTCCAACGCCGATCCATGATGTCGTATCAACGCATGAGGCCAGCGGCGCTCCTCCACGAAAGAGGGCGTGCGGACAACCCTTGGGCCTGTGAGGCCCCCTCTCTGGCCGCGCAAGCGAGGCCCTGCACGGACGCGGTAAGCCGAATCCCTACGCGAGAGGGGAGGGCCTTATGTGTAGTGGCCCTCCTTTGCGGGGGCCATGTTCTAACTCCGCCATCTCGTCCCTTAATCGTTTGTGCCCTTATTGCCAGATGTAATCAAAGCAGACGAGGGTCAGGTCTTCTGGTTTGAGCAGCAGCTTCCGAGTCTCTTCTGCGGGCGGGCTGGTGATGTCGGTGTCGATGGCTTGCAGGGTTTGCAGCAGGTCGGCGACCTGGGAGGTGAGCAGGAAGGCGTCGTAGGCTTTGCGCAGGGTCTTGATGTAGACTCTGGGCTGGGGGGTTTGCAGCTTGCGCAGCGCGGCCATGATCTGCTGGCGGTCGAGGCCGGGGGCGTTGACGTAGCGCCGCAGGATGGTGGTGAGCGTCTGCTGGATGGGGTCGAGCAGGCGCGGGGCCTCCTCTACGGCTACCTGCTCTATGGAGGACTGCACGATGGAGGCGATGACTTTCTCCTGCAAGGCGAAGATGTCAACCTCGAAGTCGCTGGGCACGTAGCGCGCGCTATCCGGCTGGCACTGGATCAGGTTGGTGATCACGTAGCGGTTATCCTCGATGAGCCCACCGCGTGGGTCCTCCAGCAGATCGATGTAGCGCCAGTAGTGCTGGCGCTGCTCCCTGGCGGGCGCGCCCTTGCCACGCTTGCTGCCGTGCGCGGTGAAGTAGAAAAATACGCCCCTGGCCTGCTGACGTAGCAGGCCGCTGTGGATACCGTCGGGCAGCTCTTCCAGCATCTCGCGCATGCCGCCGTCGAGCAGGTTCTTGAGGTTCTGTAACAGGAACTCGCTGCTGACCAACTCTACAAACTGCTCCTGCTCCTCGACCACGCGCCCGTCCTCCTCTTCGATGCGCCGCAGGGTGTTGAAGTTTTGCGGGTGGACCGCCTCGCCCAGGATGCTGACATCCAGCAGGCCGCTGCGGTCGATGGCGGCGATCTTCTGCGAGAGGCTCTCCACCAGGCCCAGCAGGCGTTCCAGACCGTCGTCGGGGAACATGTTCATGACCCACAGCGTGTCGAAGCTGGTGCCGATGCGGTCGATGCGGCCCGCGCGCTGCACCATGCGTGTGGGGTTCCAGTGCAGGTCGTAGTTGATGAGGGTGCCGCAGTCCTGGAGATTCTGGCCCTCCGACAGCACATCGGTTGAGATCAGGATGTCTATCTCGCTCTCACTGCCGGCAAGCTCTGGCCGGTTGTTGGCCAGGGGCGCGAAGTGCGTGACAAGGCTGGCGCGCTCGCGCGTGTCGGCCCCGCTGTCGATGCGCCGGATGTGCGGCTCCCCAGCGGTGGCCCGCCAGCGCGCGGCATCGGGGGCGTCACCGCGCAGGCTGCGATACAGGTAGCGTGCGGTATCCTTGTAATAGGTGAAGAGCAGCACCTTCCGGCCCTTGAGTTCGCCGGCCAGCAGATCTTTGAGCCGTGCCAGCTTGGCATCGCGTTCAGGAGTGATGCCGGCAATGGTCTGCCAGATGTCGCGCAGGGCGTCGATGTCTCTGCGCACGTCCTTATGCAGCCGTTTAAGATCATACTTCGCGGCATCCAGCGAAGGCAGATCCTCAATGAATTGCCGCGCCTCCCTGTGCGCATCCAGTTCCTCCGCCCGCGATTCAGGCAGCGCCCCACTCACCTCACCGTCCCCCCGTAATGTACGGCCGCCGTCCCGTAGGGCGTGGCTTCGGCTCCTCTTGTCCGCCGACAATGCCTCGCCGTCCGCACCGGTGGCGTCGTCCTCTTCATCTTCGGTGTTCAGGTAGCGCATGACTTTTTGGAAGCTGGCGCTGTTCAGCATCTTGCCGTCCAGGATGTAACTATCGAAGGTCTCCAGGAATTCGAGGGCGCGGCGCAGGCTGATGCGGAAGGCGTCGATGCTGCTCTCGAAGCGTTTGAGGTAGCGGCTCTTGAAGATGCCTGCCAGGGCCTCTTCGCGGCCCTCTTCGAACTGGTCGCGCGAGACGCCCTGTTTTTTGTAGGCCTCCAGGCGATAGGGGGCCAGGCGCAGGCCCTCGATGCGCTCCACCACGCGCGTATAGATGCCGCCATAGGTGGCCTCCAGGTTGTAGCGAATGGTCTTGAGGCGGCGCTCAGGCCAGTGGATGGGCTGCCCCTTGATGGTGGCGTTGGGGTAGGCCTGCTTGATAAAGGGCCGCGTGCGCCGGATCACCACCTCTTCGAGCAGGTTGAAGAGAGCCACACCGCTCTCCTGCTGACGATGCGCGCGCCGCGCCGCCATGAAGTAGCGTTGCAGGTCGCCGATGCCGGCCGCCGCGAAGTAGCTGCGGTCGCCGCCTGTGAAGAGGCTGACCTGATTGTAGAGGTCGAAGACGTTGTTGTTAATCGGGGTGGCGGTCAGCAGGATGAGCTTCTTGCGCTCGTTGCTGATGCGACCCCGGCGCCCGTTGGCGGCCAGGATGCGCTCAAGGTTGTCGTAGCGCTGGGCCGTGCGGTTGCGGAAGTTGTGACTCTCGTCGACCAGCAGAATATCGGCGTCCAGGGCCTCGCGGCTATCGTACTCCTCGCGGCCCAGCGCCTCCTGGGTGATGATCCTGGCGGCGATGCCAGCGCCCAGCAGCTCCTCGCTCCACATTTTCTTGAGCGCGGCGGGGCAGATGATGATGGCTTTGTAGCGCTGGTGATAGGCGTAATCCTCCAGCAGCTTCTTGCCGATCCAGGTCTTGCCCAGGCCCACGCTATCGGCGACCATCACGCCGTCGTAGCGCGCCAGGATCTTGCGCGCCTTCTTGACGGCATCCTCCTGAAACCCGCTCAGTTCGACCGCAGAGCGCCCGCCGCCTGCGTTGCCAGCCTCGTCCGCCAGGTCGTCGCGGAAATACTCGTAGATAGCCTTCATATAGACATGATAAGGGCTGTACTCTTTGCGACCGAACTTCGAGGCGTTGAGCAGGTCGATCAGCTCGTCCTTGAAGTCGCGCGCCTCCGCCCACTGCCGCTCGTACCATTCCGCCAGGCCGTTGATAGCCAGCAGGCCCGGCACGTTGGCGGCGATGACGCGTTCCGGCTCGCCCAGCGTCTCCAACTGCCGGCGCTCGCGACTCTCCATCAGCCCCCTGACCTGCTCCGGTGCCACCTCCTCCGGCGCGAGGTTGGCGCGGTGCGCGAGGTTCAGTTCCTTGTTGGAGAGCAGGCCGGCGCGCGTGAAGTTGGACGAGCCGACGATGGCGGCCACGGGTGCGGTGCGCTCAAAGCCGGCGTCGCCATAGAACAGGTAGCACTTGGCGTGCAGGAAGCCGCGCGTATAGAGCCGCACGCGCACATGGTCCTGGCGCAGGAAAGCCACCAACTGCTCCACCAGTCGCAGCGTCTTCTCATCGAAGCGCGCGCTGGCCAGTTCCCTGATCAACCCCCTGACCGGCCTGGCCCCCACCTCGTGCAGGCCCAGATCCAGCCCCGCCTCCGGCTCATCGCCCAGCAGCAGCCTGAAGGTACCCAGCCCCGCCAGCCCCTCGCGCAGCAGTTGCCAGCCCCCCACATTGAAGTACGCTGTCGCTATATCCAGCCCCTGCCCCTCATGCCCCGCCAGAATGCCATTCAGCACGCCCGCCATGCTCGCTCGCTGGTTGTCTATCACAAATGGGATCGTGTGCATGGCTCTATCCTACACGACGTGTAAAGAGGTATCACAAGGTCTTGACAAAAGACGAATGTTCGAGTATCATTATACCATATGGTTGAACGTGATGCTTACCTCGATGGAATCTTTGGTTCGCTGGCGGACCCGATCCGCCGGGATATATTGCGCCGGCTGATGACCGCGCCATATACCGTGAGCCAGATTGCCGAGGACTACCAGATCTCATTTGCTGCCGTCGCCAAGCATCTCAAGGTGCTGGAAAAAGCGCAATTAGTGGTGAAACAACGGAGGGGCAAAGAACAGGTGGTGAGTATTGCGCCACAAGCTCTCAAGGACGCCAGTCATTACCTGGCACAATACGAAGCTCTGTGGAATTACCGTTTTGATGCATTGGATAAGGTATTACAGGAGGACCTATGAATAAGGCGACCGTAACTGCGAGGCCTGGGGAACAGAACATCATTATTGAACGCGTGTTTAATGCACCGCGCGACAAAGTGTTTGCGGCCATGACGCAAAAAGACAAGGTCGAACAGTGGTGGATAGGGCCAGGCTACGACGTGAATGTTGAGCGTTTAGACGCGCGCGCTGGCGGTTCATGGAAGTTTGTCCAGAGAGACAAGGAAGGCCACGAGTTCAGTTTTCATGGCGTCTTCCACTATGTCTCGCCCGAGTGCATCATTCAGACAACCGAGTTTGACGGCCTGCCTGAGTCCGGGCATGTTGGGCTTGAAAAGATGGAACTGCTCGACCTGGGCAACGGCACAACCAAACTGGTTTCAACCGGGACCTTTATGAGCCTTGCCGACCGCGACGGCATGTTGCAGAGTGGGATGGAAGAAGGTGTGCAGCAAACGTACGCCAGGTTGGAAGAAGTATTGCAGGGGATGCGCTAGGACGATGCTTTGAGATGCAGCAGGGGCATGCCGGGCGCAGGCCAGCGGCGCCCCTACACATCATGCCTCTTTCGTCTGATGGCACCTCACTCTTCCACGAGCCTGCAAAAAACCTACCCCTGCGCAGGCGCACCTGCATCTCAAAGCATGGTCCTAGCGCATCCCCTGCAATACTTCTTCCAATCTGGCGTACGTTTGCTGCACACCTTCTTCCATCCCACTCTGCAACATGCCGTCGCGGTCGGCAAGGCTCATAAAGGTCCC
>JBDTHH010000256.1:0-6139 GCA_039937055.1 Ktedonobacteraceae bacterium
GATCTCTGGCTCGCCCCCGCGCGATAAACTCACGCAGCTACTACTTTGTCACGCTTCATTGCACGGGTATCAGGGCGATGCCCCATCCCACGTAGGGATTCGGCTTGCCGCATCCGTGTGGCAGGCCGAATCCCTACGTGGACGGGGGCGGCTCACGTGTTGATTGAAGTTTGACAGAGCACTACGAAGGACGAGTGACATGTGAGAGTGCGAGAGCTATAGACCCACTTATATGCTATTTGGGTGTGCCGAAGTACCAGAGATTGCCGAACGGATCCTTCACGGCCGCGACGCGCTCTCCGTAGGGCTGGTCTGCTGGCTCCGAGACCGAGGTGGCGCCCGCCTGGAGGGCGCGCTTATATACGGCGTCAACATCGTCCATGTACAGGTAGAGCATCGCGGGCATCGGCTCACTGCTCCCACCCCCACCAATCATCAGCATCGAGTCGCCGATCCTGACCTCGGCGTGCATCCCGCCGGCCGACCCTGTACCGCGAGAAAGTTCCGTTGCATCGAATACCTGTTTCACAAATTCGATCAGTTGAGCCGCCTCCTGTACAACCAAGTAGGGTGTGATGGTATGAAAGCCTTCACGAATTGCCATGCTTGTTTCCTCCTTTGTATAGGAACTCATATCGCTTGCTACAGCGAAGCTGTGCAGCGTCGCTACATTTCTTCAACCGCTACATTCTTCAGAGGTGTCGCGATGAACCAGACGTGTCCAAAGGGGTCTACCAGTTTACCGTTCCGGTGGCCGTGGGGCTGATCCGCTACCGGGCGCAGCATGATCGCACCAGCAGCGACAGCGCGGCTAGCCACAGTATCCACATCATCAACCATTAGATGAATGCTCACCGGTGAGCCACCAAGCGCCTGTGGGCTAAGTACGCCAATTTCCGGGAACTCATCAGCGAGAAAGATAGGTGCATCGTGGACCCTGATCTCTGCGTGCGAGACTCGTCCGCCAGGTTCCATCAGGCGCACTGTTTCCGTTGCTCCAAACACCTGCTTATAGAATTCGATGGCAGCTTCCGCGCCCTTGACGCACAAGTACGGCGTCACGATGTAGACACGCTCTGGGACGGATTCTGCTCTGCCTGTCATGAATTTGCTCCTTTGCTGGGCAAAGCCCATAGCTATTTCATGACATCATGATACTCGAAAGGAAGCGATGCGTCTTGTAAAAAATTGACCTTACTCGCTGAGGGGAACGTGGTTGAGACGCTCACCCAGATCGTGGGGATAGGCCGAGGGGTTGAGACCAGAGAAAGCCTGGAAGTCGTGGATGAAATGCGCCTGGTCGAAATAGCCGCAGACCCAGGAGATCTCTGCCCAATCGACCTGCTGCCCGTCTCCAATCAAGCGTAGCACCTCCTGAAAGCGGCGGACGCGGCAAAACAGCTTTGGTGTCAGCCCAACTTCTTCGTTGAACACCTGGATAAAGCGCCTCTGGCTGAGGCCGATCTGCTGGGTCACAGATGCAATCGTTTGCGTGTGCGGCACGTGCTGGAACTCATTGAGCGCGAAGGCGACAGCGGGATGACGAACCAGGGGCCGGGACGCTTGCGCTAGCAGGAAACGCTCGAAGACACAAAACCTGGCCTCCGGCGCCTGGGCTGCGAGCAACTGCTGGCGCAGTTCATTGGCGGCCGATCCCCATAAAGTATCCAGGGAGACATGCATGTTGTGTAGCTCGTTGGCCGGCAACCTGAGGAACGGGAAGGCGCCGCCCGGTTTGAAATTTACGCCGATGATCGACGACTGCTGGGCCGTATCGATGACGAAGTACTCCGAATGCGCGCCGCAGACCAGGCAGCCGTCAAAGCGCTGGGCGCGGTTAGTATGCTGCCGGTCGAATATCCACAGCGCATCCTCGCGCAGGTTGATCACTACCTCTACCGTGCCGGTCGGGAGAACGCGTTCCTTCACATACGGCAATTCGTAGCCTTCGTACAACCAGAACAGGCTCACAAAATCGCCCAGTGGCGGCCGAGGGATATAAGCGTAATTGACGGCCATCGCCACCCTCCAAAAACAGCATACGAACCAGCGGAACCTGCATGCGCAAGCTCCACAAAACGGGCTAGTGTTTTCACATCATACCAGACGAGACACGCAATTGTCAAACAGGCGTTCTAGTTTGCCAGTGCGCCACTACATGAGGTATAATCGGGCCATTAAAGTGCTTTGAGGCATTAATTTATGTTATGTAATGTTACAGTCCGGTCGGACCTTGCTACATCTTTCGTACGGCTAACTGCGCAAGTTGTTGCTCCTCATTCTCCGCCAGAGAAGCAGGTTGTCCAGAATTACTAACCTTAACTAAGAGAATGCCATTATCTTTTTGAACAAAAAGCATTGACACTGATGGTTCTATGATCAGCAGAGCCTGATATGAGCGACTTTCGAAAGGCCCTGCCGATAGAGCAGTCCCCCTTCTACTCCCATTACAGTTGGGAGTGGAAGGGGGACTGCGGTCACCTGACATCAGGACTCTGTGTCAGCTACTCTGTAGGTAGGCACGAGAGCACGAGCATGGCTCGTCTTCCTGCCATCTCACACATCGTAGCTAAGGAGGCCGGCCTGGGATAGTTATCCCTCTATTTGAAGGTGCGCCTGACAACGCGCTCAGCCGCGCGCACATCGGGGATACCCACAAACTTTCCCATGCTCGCTGTGTTGGCGCCATAGGCGTTGTTGCCATACGCCGAATTATAGCCGTAACCATAGGACATGCGCGTGTTGGTGCTGGCGAAGGTCAGATCACCCGATCCATCTGGCCGCTCACTGCGCCTGATCTGTCCAATATCATCTCTCCCATACGAGTCAACGGTCAGTGTGCGACCGGTGTTCATCACGATGATGCGTTGATCCGTCACCGCGTACAGCGTACCTTTGAGCGATTGTCTCAAGATAAGGCCCAATATGACGAAGAGCACCGTCAGGAACAAAAAGACTGCTGCCATAATATACGGGACGAGAGAGGCAGGGGATGCTCTATCTGGCAGGGCTGAGCTAAGAATAAAACCTAACACAAGCATAGCAATACCAAGAAGACCATAGACAAGCGCGAGGATCAACAAAACAGTGCCGGGTGAGTTTCTACTCCTGGCACCCGGTTTGGGGCGCCCAGACCATAACACCTGCTCGCCCTCCCCCAACTCGCCGGGCAGCAAGGACTCTATCTCGTGTTGCATGGTAATCCTCCATGACTATCAAAATATGTGTTGTATGCGTTGAACAATCTCGTAGGCCTGTGTTACCGTGCGCTCGATCAACTCGCGCGCCGCCGGCACATCGTTGATCAGACCGACGACCTGGCCGGCCCAGACGAAGCCCTCGTCCAGCTCGCCCTCAAGCGCGGCGCGGGTGTTCACCTGGCCCATGATCAGCGGCAGCATCCGGCGCAGGCGCTCATCGGGCGAGGCGCGCTCCATCTCCAGTTCGGCCTCCACCTGGAGAATCTTTTCGGCTGCCGGCCCCTTCAGGACGCGGGCCGGCCGGCCGATGGCGCGTTCGATGATCACCGTATCGGTCTCCTGGGCCTCCACGAGCGCCTGCTGGTAGCGCGGGTGCGCGTTGCTCTCGCGTACCGCCACAAAGCTCGTGCCCAGCTCGATGCCTTCCGCCCCCAGCGCCAGGGCCGCCGCCAGACCGCGTCCATCGGCGATGCCACCGCTAGCGAGCACAGGGATCTGCACCGCTGCCACGATGCGCGGCGTCAGCACCATCGTCCCAATATCGTCGCGGCCCAGGTGGCCACCACCCTCAAAGCCAACGGCGATCACCGCGTCGGCTCCCAGGGACTCGGCTTTGCGGGCCGCGCGCACCCCCGCGACGAGGACCATCGTACGCACAGGGGCGCCGCTCTGCTGGATGCGCCGCAACAACGGCTCCGGGTTGCCCCCGGTGATGCTGATGACGGCCGGAGCCTCGCTGAGCGCCGCATCAACAAAGGCATCCAGCGGCGTATGCCCGATGGGGAAATTCACGCCAAAGGGCCTGTCCGTCAAACGCTTGAGCTTCTGGATATCGGCCTGCAAGGCTTCGGGGGTCTCAAAGCAGGCACAGCCAACCTGACCCAGGCCACCGGCGTTGGAAACGGCCGCCGCCAGTTCCGCGTATGAGAGGTGCGAAAGCCCTCCCTGCACAATAGGATAGCGAATATTGATAAGTTCGGTGAAACGGGTATGCATACGTTCGGGTAGCGCTGATATCACTTATGGCCTGCCTTTCCCTCTGCGTTTTTTCGAAACTTCCTTACATACATACCGCTGTGCATAAGGCAACGGAGTTCGCAGTTATTATAACACCGCCTGCTCTTCGCATTCAGATTGGTCGGAGCATTCGGCGCGCGTGGAACAAGGCTTTGTGCATACAGCGAGATCACGCTAGAGTATTCCACTTGTGAAGAGCAAAGTGATGATAATCCCAACAATGACAGCGAGCGCGACCGAGATTATCAGAATAGTGCGCACGTAGCGTGATGTGCCATCGTGTACCAGTCCAGGGTAGAACGAAGACGCCTCTTCCGCCTCTTCCTCCTCGGCCAGTGAGACAGAGGAAGCAGTT
Organism: Ktedonobacteraceae bacterium; assembly: GCA_039937055.1. GTDB lineage: Bacteria > Chloroflexota > Ktedonobacteria > Ktedonobacterales > Ktedonobacteraceae > JALYTT01. The sequence continues at coordinate 4,573 of JBDTHH010000256.1, forward strand.
GCAACAGAGGGAGCAGTTTCCACGCGCCGCGCGCGTCTGAAACGGCGGACGCCTAGAGCGCCCCGTTTGTACAGGGACAAACTTACAACAGTACCACCAATAAGCAGCGCCCCGACGACCACGAGCGCAAAGAAAACTGGTACCATCATGGTGAGATTTTCCTTTTCTATGCGAGGCCATTGGCCTCAATAAGGTGAAACACTCCACCCTCATAGAGTTAGACGCGTCACGGTGACGAATCTCCAAATTTTTGTAGCTAGCATACTATGTACCACACGTATGAGACGAGGAAAATGGAGATGGTGAAAAGCGTGAGGAGCGGGCAATATGGCGGCACAGCCACTGCATCGCCCGCTCCTCACGTTTACCCCTTCGCACTACAACACCACGGTCACCTTGCGTTGTGTTCCCCCGCGCAGGAAACTTACAGGCAGTTTGTCATCGGAGCGGTGACGACGCACAATACGCTGCAGGTCGCGCGGCTCCGTCACCGGATCATTGCCGGCCGCGATGATCACATCCAGGCGTTTGAGTTCGGCCTTATCGGCCGGGCCACCGCGCTGGATCTCCAGCAGTTCCATAGCGAACTGCTGCGCGATAGAGAGGCGCTGGCGTAGCGCCGGGTCGAGTTGTACACGCATGCCCCCGACACCCAGGGAGACGCCGCTGGTAGTGGCCTCGTGGCGCCGGTTGATACGCGCAATCGCCGACTTGACCGTATCCAGGGGGATCGAGAAACCCAACCCCTGCGCCATGGGCATCATCGCAGTGGTGATTCCCACAACGCGGCCGAAGCTATCAACGAGGGGACCGCCGGAGTTGCCGGGATTGATGGAGGTGTCGGTCTGGATCAGGTTGGTCATCCTGCGCATGCCCCGACCCTCCAGTGTGCGGTCCAGCGCGCTGACCACGCCGGCCGTGACCGTCCAGTTCAGGCCATAGGGGTTCCCGACAGCCAGCACTAACTGGCCCACGCGCAGCGGAGCGCGCCCCAGTTCGGCGACCGGCAGGCGGTCCGCGCCGATGCGCAGCACCGCTACATCCACGTCTGGTTCGCCGCCGACGAGGCCCGCGTCGAAGGTGCGGCCATCGGCGAGCGTGACCCGGATACGTCGCGCGCCCTCCACAACGTGTGCGTTGGTCAATACCTGACCATCGGAGGCAAAGATGAAGCCGGAGCCAATGCCGCCCCCAAACTCCGGCCGGGGAGACGTGTATGCTCCGAAACGTCGCCCCTCACGCTCTATATCAATACGCACGACCGCAGGTCCCACGCGCTCCGCGGCCGTCGTTACCGCGTGCGAATAGGCATCCAATGCCTGAGCATCTTGCTCATTGGTACTCATCATTTCACGTCTGTGCTTTCCTGTGGAACCCGCTCAATGGACCGCGCGTGCGAGGCGACGAATCAATGAGATTGATGGTGATTGTATCACATCCCCCTCAAAACTGCTATTTGTGTGCCGCTTCTCTGCTTGCCAGACGGCTTTTCATGCACCTCTCCACCTCTACGGGCGAGCATTGAGCGCGTCGGGCAACGCGATTTTGCCGAGATCATGCAAGAGGG
>JBDTHH010000257.1:0-5403 GCA_039937055.1 Ktedonobacteraceae bacterium
TATATTGCTTGATAGTCTCGGCCAGGAAGGGGTCGTTGCGGACATCGTTCTCCATTGCGAGTAGCCAGTCGGGAACCTCTTTGGGTAGCTTGCTCTGGCCCTGCATGGGCCGAGCTGGAGCTGGACCCTTGGTGGGCGGGCCGAAGCCGCCGCTGGGCGAAGCAAACTCTTCGGTCTCCGGCGAGAGGCTACCGCTGGGGAACAGGAAGTTCCCGTGTCCCACCAGCGAATTCTGTTGAGGTGTGGTAGGACTGCCCTGGGCAAAGAGTTTCCCGCTGGGCGGCGCGAAGCCGTAGCCCTGTGGAGGAGCAAAGTTCTCTTGTGCGGGAGTGAGGCCGCTGCTCGCTGGCAAGAAACTTTGTTGCGCGGGTAGCAGACCACTGTTAGGGGGCGCGAAGTTGCCATCAGGTCTATCGAGGCTATACTGTGGGGACGCGAACCCGGCGTCTGGTGCGGGGAAGCCAAACTGCGTGGGCGGATTGGGCATGCTTCCAGGCCCCGGAAAATTCATCTGCGCGGCCATGATGCCTTCGGCGGCAAAGCTGGCGGGAGCTGGGAAACCCGGCTGAGCGGGCATAGGGGTGTTCTGGAGGAACGCGAACCCGGCATTAGGAGCAGGCGTGGAAATACTGGCGTTGCCCGGCAGAGAACCGCTCTGCGAAGAAGCAAACATGTTGCTGAAAGCCGGGTTCTGCCAGCCGTTCTCCGCAGCGGGGAGTGGGCTCAGATCGTTGTCGCCGATTATGCCAGGCAGGCTCTCGGGATTGCGTGTGCGTGTCCAGGGGCGGGCTCCGCTGGGAGGCAATTTTACCTCGGGTACAGGCTCTGGCGAGATGTATTTGCGCAACAGGAGAAATCCCAGAATCACGATTGCTACCAGGATGATGGCGCCGCCAGCAAGCAAGGGCAGGAAGGCGAAAATGCCGCTCTGGGGCTTGCCGGACGGTGGATTCTGGCCGTTGTTGTTGCGTGGCCCTGGCGTATTTGAGGTAGGCGGTACCTGGCCACCTCCCGTATCCTGTGCCACGGTGGGTGTCAGCGCGGCCGTTGCGGTCGCCGCTGTAGCCGTCGCGTTCGCTCCGTTGGCAGCTTTTGTCGCAGTGGGATGGACCGTAGTAGCGGTTGGCCTGGCTGTAGGCATGGTCGTCGGTTGCTTGGTGGGAGTAGGTTTAGGTCTGGTAGGTGTAGGGCTGGGTGTATTGGTAGGCGTTGCGATAGGAGTGGGCGTATCCGTAGGCGTTGCGGTGGGTGTATCTGTGGGTACCGTGGGTGATCCATCAATTGGCATCATTGGCTTGTGTACAGCGTTCTGCTGAGCGCGTGATGCCGACTGCGCATCAACGCTGGTAGCGGCCAGTGCGCCGGGCAATGAAAACAGCAGCAGCATGAAACAGATGGCTGCCGTGATGATTCTGGTGATGATTGGCCTCGATACGCCTGGGCCTGTTCCCATATACTCACCCTCGACTCGACCGGGCCGCTAGCACCCCTGACGGCTCATGGCGTCATTGTCAGACCCGGATAGTAAAACCTTATCTTAATAACGTATAACGAACACAAGAGCTTATGTTCGCATAAAATGAAGATTGCTTCGCCTCTCCCCCGTGAGGAGTATAAAATAGGAGATGTGAAGGGGTCAAGAAAAGAGCGGAAATTAGCCAATGGTACTATTCCGTAGGGTGTGGCTTGCCTCGCCAGTCAGCTCGCAGAGCGCGTGAGCTGACTGGCGAGGCAAGCCACACCCTACGGACGGACATACATGCCCCGCCCTATGGAGACGCAGGTTATCCAGGAAGGGACGAGTGGGGCGAGCGGTTGCCCCGGCGGCCCGCGCCTGGGACAATGAGCAGGCCTGCCTGGGCCTGGCGGATGGCGGCTTCCAGGGCGGGGTCAGGCGGGATGGTGGGGATGGGGGGAGCCACCGCGCTGGCTGGCATGGGCCTGGTGAGTTCATCGATGAGAGATCGCGCCCCTGGTCCCGGCGCTGCTGGGAGATTTGTCGTTGCCATATTGCTGACTCGTAACTGCGCCCATGGTGATGAACCGGCGTTGGGCAGCTCTGGCACAGCAGGCTCTCCATGGATAATGGCATCTACGTAGGAGGGGACGCCTGAATAGTTTAAGGGCTGAGGCGCGACCGGCTCTCCATGGATGATGGTATCCACGTAGGAAGGGACACCTGAATAGTTCAGAGACTGCATTGACGCTTCCCCCTGCTGGAAGGGCGCTATGCGCTGTGAGTGTAGACCAGGTGCGGCTACACCCTGTTTCCTGCCGCGCAGTGACAGGATGATAATCATGATGGCGGCGAGAACGATGATCACGCCAGAGGCCATGCCGATGAGCAGGAAATTCGGCAGCCCTCCGGAGCCTGTGCTTGTATTGCCCTGGATGCTGTTCGGCGTTGAGGCTGGTACTGGGGTCGAACCTGTATTGGCCTGGTCGGTCGTCGGCGTAGTTAGCGTGTTGCTGGTTGGCGTAGTTGTGGCGGCGCTGGTGGCAGTTGGGAGTGGCGTGGCTGTCGGTCTGGGCGTCGGCGTGACTGTTGGTACCACAGCCTTGACGGTGAAGGTGGCCGACGCGGTCATCCCGGTGCCGGCGCTGGCATCGACGTGTGCCGTCCCCGACATGGCGCTCGGCACCGTGAACGTTTTCGATATATTGCCGCTACCATCCGAGGAGACGTTGCCGAGGGTGACATTTCCCCCGTTCCCCTTCAACGTCAGCGCTACGCTGGTTCCGGCGGGTAGGAAGTTGCTGCCGCTGACCGTGGCGTGCTGCCCGGCGGTGACTGTTGCCGGGGAGACAGAGAGCTGCGGCTGCGGGTTCGCGAGCAAAGTGAACGTGTTGCTGGATGGCGCTGATTGGGGAATGCCGCCGAACTGGGCGCAGATCGTGTAGGTGGTGGCGGGAGTGCCGGCTCCCATGGGCCAGTGGAACCCCCCGCTGAACCCACCGCCCTGTACCGTGGAGCCTCCGACCATGGCCGCGCCGCTGCAATCGGCATTGGGGCTATAGCCGAAGGTGACTGCGGTGCCATCGGGTACTACCTGCCAGTTGGAGCCGCTCACGGTGATAAGCGTCCCGGCGGGTCCCGATGTGGGGCTGCTCGTCACCGTTCCAGGGGTCAGGCGTGGCGCGGCCTGCGCCGGCAAGGCGCTGCCGATTGCGCCGATGACTACCAGCCATACCAGGGCGCCGGTGACCAGGATAATTTTTGCCAGGTTCCCGCTATTTCTCATGGTGTGCATTCCTGCCGTGGAGACTCGCCGTACTATGTTCACCGCGATGGATCGAGTGTAGTTGTTATGATCTTCTATTTGATAGAACGGCTATGCACCTGCTGATTGGAACTGGTGGGACCAATGGTATCAAGCTTACGCCTCGACCAGCTCGACAGCCACTTCGTAGGAGAGTGCGGCGGGGTTGCCCAGCGCCAGGGAAACCTGCTGCATGTGAAGATCGAGCGCCGTCTCGGCGTAGTAATCGAAATGCACAGAGACGGCGCTGCCGTTGAGGGGATCAGTGAACGACAGAGTGGTCCCGGCTGAGCCGGTGTAGCTGGCGCGCAGGGCGTCGCGATACTGCTGACCGCTCAGCCCTGTCGGGGAGCCGTCGTAGCGTTGTAGATCGTTGAGGCAGAGCAGCGTCATCGCCCAGGTGCGCCTGCCGGGTCCCAGGTCCACATACGACTCGCCGCCGTCGGCGCGCACGGTAGCTTTGCGCACGCGTGGCTGGATCATACGATAGCTGCCCGGCTTGATAAAGTAGCCGCTGCCATCCAGGAGCAGTTCGCAGTCAAGACCAATTGTGGCCATGGTTACACCTCTTTCTCTGCATCGCTGCAACTGCTATGCAGCGTGTCTGTCTGCGTGCTGACGATGCGGGTGGTCTGGGTAATGTTCCCGCTGCGATCATGGATACTCACCAGCTCGCCATCGATGGTGATATGCAGGCCGCGCTGCTTCAGAGCGGCGCGGATCGTCATAATCACCTGGCTGAGCCGCGTATTCTCCTTCTCCAGCGCCGCCAGGCGGTCCTGTAGCGACTGTATCTCGTGCTGCAACGCGTTGATCACGCGCTCCTGCACCTCGTCGGCCGTGCGTGCCAGACCTTGATGGTAGGCCACGATGCCTCCCGCGACCAGGCCCAGGGTGACGGCGATATTGAGCAGGGTTAAAAAATTCTGCATGGAGTCTCCTTTTTATAACCGCGGCCAGCGCGTAGGTACGTCGCCCCAATGCACGCGGGCCGAACTGGCGAAATCGCGCTGCTCCTTGATCTCTTTTAGGCGGCTCTCGAACTGCTTGCGCCTGGCTGCGATGGCCTGGAGCCACGCTGTGGGGATCGCGGTATCATCCATGTGGTCGTGCAGGGCGCCGTCCTGAAACGTGAAGTTGTCGTTGGTGGGAACCTGGTAGGCCTCCATCGCATAGAGGCACGCGCCAAGCGTGATAATATCGCGGTGAACTTCGGGAATGGTGGACCCGCTGGCGTCAAGCTGGTGCTTCGTCGCGTAGAAGATGCGCATCACCAGCGTGCTATCCTGCGGCAGCTCGGCGCTTGAGAGCTTGAGCGTGAACGTGGGCGTGACCGAGCCAGGAAGGCCCAGGCCGCTGCCTATGCTGCCCGCAGTGCCCAGGTTCCCGCCTGCCGCCAGAGCCGCCGAGCTATCGAAGAGATTGGAATATTCTGCGAAGTCGCGCTCAAAGGGCGGCCAGAGCATCACGCCGCTGCTATTGACCGCCGGCGGCAGCGGGCGACCCGCCAGCACGCTATCTGCGCTGCTATCCACGTATGTGGTCGTCGTGTTGTCCTGGAGCGTTGTCAGCAGGAAGAGCGCGCCGCCATTCGCCAGCGAGCGATACAGGTTGCGACCAAGCACCGTGTTGGTTGCCACGCCTTGCTGCGCCGTTGTGGCCGGCCCGCTGGGGATGCTGGCCAGCGAGACATGTTGATTGCCCGTGCTGGTTGTGATGATGGCGATGGGGGATGGCGTCGTCTCGCCCCCCTGGCTCAGAAAGGTCACGGCATATTGATAGATGCCAACAGCCAGCCCCGTTCCAGAGACTGCCGTCGCCGTCATCGCGGCGCCGGGAGGCGTAAAGTAGCTGCCATATGCCTGCAAAGGAAAGATCACGCGCTCCAGCCACCACACCGGGTAGGCCGCGTTCCAGGAGACCGGATAGGGGTAGGTGCGCTGGAACGGCTGCGTGTTCAGGTCGATATAGACCACGTTGGGATAATATTGCGAATAGCGGTCCACAGCCTTATCGATGGCGCGGTCGATATCGGAGGTGGCCCAGCGCTGATTGGCGCCTGCCGGATCGAACAGATCCTGCCGCACCGCGTTCTCTATATCTGAGAGGATCATGTGTATGCCTCCTTGTGATCCGTAGGGGA
>JBDTHH010000258.1:0-2656 GCA_039937055.1 Ktedonobacteraceae bacterium
CGCCTGGGCGCTACCAGCGAGGTATACGAGTACTATGAGCGCATCGGCGAGGTGCCGGGGCCGCTCCTGCGACCGCTTGAGCCAACCTGGGGATCGTTTGTGCCGCTGGCAATGGCCGAGACTCGCCGCTACAAGGGGAAGACTAACGAGATCTTTACCCAGGTGTTGCTCAATATGGCGATCTTTGCCGGGGCATATCGCGAGCAGTTTTGCGGGCAACTGCGCGTGCTGGACCCCCTGGCCGGCGGCGGCACGACGCTCTTCGTGGCCCTGGCCGCCGGGTATGACGCGTTCGGCATTGAGCAGGTGCGCCAGGATGTGGAGACGACCGCCGTCTTTAGCAAGCAGTACTTCAACAGCGAGCACATCTCTTATAAAGAGGTGGATGAGCGCCACCGCCGTGCGGGCCACCGCTATCAATTCGAGGTCGGGCGCAAAGGTGATACACGCCTGCTGGTTCTGGCGCACGGCGATACCTGCCAGGCCGATCTGCACATGCGCGAGCTTCCGGGCGGCTCCCACATGCACGCCATCGTCGCCGACCTGCCCTACGGCATCCAGCACTTCGGCGAGATCGCCCCCCTGCTGCGCCGCGCCCTCCCCATCTGGTCAGACCTGCTCCTCCCCGGCGGCACCCTGGCCCTGGCCTGGAACGCTACCCACATCGACCGCCAACCCCTCGTGGAACTAATAGAGCAAACGCCCCTGCATGTACGCAACGAGCCACCCTACACGGCCCTGGCCCACACTGTGGACCGGGTGATCAAGAGGCGCGATGTGCTGGTAGCAAGCCGATAGGGCGCAAGCTTGCCGGGCGCAGGCGAGCGGCGCCCGTGGTTGGAACAGGGCGCAGGCGAGCGGCGCCCGTACACGAAACCAAGACGCGCGTGGCGTTGGAGCAGGGCGCCGCTCGCCTGCGCCCTATTGCATCCCTCACTACTTCTATCTTATGATACAGAGTAGTGAAACTTGACACGTTAGTACACAGAGGAAACAGGAACCCATGGCGACAACTGCACCAACACAAGAACTACAAAAGACGCTGCCACCAGGCCCGCGCCGCTTACCCTACATTGGCAATTTGCTCTCGTTGAGACAGGACCCGCTGGGCTTCCTGCAACAGTTGCAGCGCACCTATGGCAACATGGCCACCATCTACCTTGGCAAGAATCCAGCCGTGCTGCTATTCCGCCCGGAACATGTGCGCTACGTGCTGGTGGAGCACCCGCGCGATTTCTCGAATCGCGGCCTGGGGCCCCAGAACGGCGACGGCGGCGGCTTCGCCAGCGAGGGCCTGCTGACCATCGATGGCGAGAAGCACCGCCAGCAGCGCCGCGCGGTGCAACCGGCCTTCCATAAGAAACACGTCGAAGGCTATGCAACTATCGTAGAGCAATACACGCAGGAGCTGCTCAAGACCTGGCACCCCGGCGCTAGCGTCGATATGTCGCGGACTATGCAGGAGTTGACGCTGCGCATTGTGAGCAAGTGCCTCTTCAGCATCGACCTCTCGGCCCAGCTTGGCCCGCTCAGCGATGCCTTCGATGGCGTGATTGGCAGTTCGACGAGCATGGCCGAAGACCTGCTCAACATTCGCATCGACAACCCCGCGACCGGCTATGGCAGGCGCATGGCCGCCGTCCGCCAGCTCGATATCCTGATCTACACGCTGATCGCCCAGCGCCGCGATAACGACCACGAGTACCACGATGTGCTCTCCATGCTGATGACGGCCGAGAGCGGGGAAGAGCCAGGCACGAAGCTGACCGAGAAGCAGATCCACGATCACATCCTGACCTTCCTGGCCGCCGGACACGAGACGACCGCGATTACGCTCGTGTGGACGTTTTACCTGCTCTCGCAATATCCCCATATCCGTACCACACTCCAGGATGAGATCCGCTCAGTGCTCGCCGGGCGCGAGCCAACCATGGATGACCTCGCTAAACTGCCCTCCCTCGATTGGGTGTTGAGCGAATCGATGCGTCTCTATCCACCGGCCTGGTTGCAGATGCGCTTCGTTGCCAAAGAGACCGAGCTTGATGGCGTGCGCCTGCCGGTTGGCACCCTGCTGATTCTAAGCCAGTGGGTCATGCATCGCCTGCCCGCGCTCTGGCCGGACGCTGAGGTATTCAGGCCTGAACGCTGGGACCCCGCGAACGAGCAGCAGGTCCCGCCGGGCGCCTACTTCCCCTTTGGAGGCGGCCCGCGCACCTGTATCGGTATGCCGCTCGCGCAGTTGGAGGGCCGCCTGATCCTCGCCAGTATCCTGCAACACTACACGCCACAGCCTGTCCCTGGCTACACTCCCGGCTTCCAACCAGTAATCACCCTACGCCCAAAACGCCATCTACAGGTGACCTTGCAGCCCGTGTTTAACGGTGACGCAGATGCGCAATCGAAGCAGCTTGCACGCTTAAACACGATGGCCGCACAGGCTGGCGCGGACCGCAAGGGATGCCGAAACGCGCTGCTGGGTTTGATGGGGTTAGCATAGATAAGGCAATGGTGCAATATTGCCTTATCTATGCTAACAGCCTTGCCTTGCTTGCTCTATAAGAAGTTACGCCTTATAATGGCGGCGGGCAAGCACGTCACTGGCATAATGAAGTAACCTGCAAAAGAGGAGCACCAATGGTAGCGGATATGCAAGGAC
>JBDTHH010000259.1:0-4952 GCA_039937055.1 Ktedonobacteraceae bacterium
GGGCTCGCTTGCGCGGCTAGGAGGGAGGCCTCCCGGGCCCAAGAGCCTGTCACACGGATGCGGCAAGCCGGGTCCCTACGCGAGAGGCGGGATCATCCGCACCTACGCGGAAGACGAATCGTCCAGCATCTCTTCTGGTGAGTTTCATGCTGGTAGCAGCAAGGCGAGCGCTCGCTCGTAGGCGGCGAGGGCCTGGCTGCTGTAGAGGACCATCGTGACCTGCTTCAGGCTGGTTGGTTTGCTGATATGCGCGATGATCGTGCGCAGGGCGATGGTCGCGGCCGGCGCCAGGGGATAGGCATAGACGCCGGTGCTGATCGAAGGGAAGGCGATGCTCACCAGCTTGTGCTGCTCGGCAAGGTCGAGACAGGCCTGGTAGGCGCCTGCCAGCAGGCGCTCTTCGTTGTCGTGTTGACCATAGATGGGTCCCACGGCGTGGAAGACATATTTCGCGTGCAGCTTGCCGGCCGTGGTGGCGACCGCGCTTCCCGTCGGGCAGCCGCCTTTTTCGCGACAGGCCTCCATAATCTTCGGCCCACCGGCGCGGTGGATCGCGCCATCGACGCCCCCACCACCGGCCAGTGCCGAGTTCGCCGCGTTCACAATGGCATCGGCGTGTACCTGTACAATGTCCCCCTGGATCAGCGATAAGGTCACGCCGTTGATTGTGCATTCACTCATAAACTATCTCCTCATCTAGAGGCTGTGCCGCTCAGACTATAGCAGCATCCCCAGCGGCTCCTCCAGCATACGCTTGAGCAGTTGCAGGAAGCGGGCGGCGGTCGCGCCATCGATAGCGCGATGATCGGATGAGAGGGTCACTTTCATGCGATCGCGCACCACCACCTGCCCATCCACCACAGCGGGCGTCGGCGTAATCGAACCAATAGCGAGAATGGCGGACTCCGGCGGGTTGATGACGGCCGTGAAGCTGTCCACATCGAACATCCCCAGGTTGCTTATGGTGAAGGTGCCGCCGCTGAAATCTTCGGGTCGCAGCTTCCCGGTGCGCGCGGCCTCAGCCAGCTTACGCGATGCGCGCGCAATATCAAGCACCCCGCGCCTATCGGCATCGCGCAACACGGGCACGATCAGCCCTTCCTCAAGCGCAACAGCGATGCCGACATGTACGCGCTTTTTCTGCAAGAGCCGGTCCTCGGCGAACGAGACGTTCATCTGCGGCATACGCACCAGCGCCTGCGCAACGGCCCGCACGATCAGGTCATTGAAGCTGATCTTGACCGGCTCAGGCGCGCCGGCGGCATACGCGTTGATCTCCTGGCGCAAGGCCGCCAGCTTGACGGTATCGATGACGCTGCTGACGTAGAAGTGCGGGGCCGTCTGCATGCTCTGGGCTAGGCGGCGCGCGATGGTGCGGCGCATGGCAGTGAGCGGGATCTCAAGCACCTCACCGACCTCGCTGCTCGTGCCTGGTGGCATGTCCGGCTGCGCGCTGGGCGCGGCCTGCGTCGCCGGAGCAGTGATCGCGGTGGGCCGCTGTGCTAGCGCGGCCTCGACATCCATCCTGATGATGCGCCCATTGGGACCGGTACCGGATACGCGTGTATAGTCAAGCTGATGCTCCTCTGCCAGGCGACGGGCCACCGGGGAGATGAAAATACGCTCGCGCTCAGCGGCGCTCGTCACAGTTGCAGACACGGCGGCCAGCGATGGTGGGTCCTGCAGGGCGATAGCGAGCGGGCTGGACGTGGCGGTGAGCGCCTGCCCAGCGCTCGCGACCGGGTCAGCCGCTGGCACGGTTGGCGCGTTATGTGCGCCGTTCGTATGCCCTGGCAAGGGTTCATCGGCCTTGCCGATCAAGGCAATGCCCGCGCCGACATCCGCCGATTCTCCTTCAGGCACCAGGATCTTGCGCAGGATGCCACTGGCAAAGGCCTCCACCTCGATGTTCACCTTCTCCGTCTCGATCTCCGCCAGAAAATCACCCTTTTTTATGCTGTCTCCTTCTTGCTTGAGCCAGCGCAGAATCTTCCCTTGCTCCATGGTATCGCCCATCTTGGGCATTTCTACTGTTTTCATGCTATCACCTGCGTGCCAGGGCTGCCGGCACAATGGCCTTCACGGCTTTGATCACTTCAGCTTTGTGGGGTACAGAGATGCGTTCAAGCGCTTTCGAGTACGGCATGGGCACATCGGCGCCGGTCACATGCTGGATCGGCGCGTCCATATAGTCGAAGGCGTGCTCGTAGATCAGCGCCGCCAGCCCCTGACCCGTGCCATAGTACTTCCAGCCCTCTTCAGCAATGACTACGCGGTTCGTCTTCTTTACTGAATCCAGCAGTAGATCGATATCGATGGGGCGAATACTCTTGATGTCGATCACTTCCGCCTCAATACCCTCTTGCGCGAGATCTTCGGCGGCCTGCAACGAGACATGCAGCATACGCGAGAAGGTCACAATCGTCACATGTCGTCCCTCGCGCTTCACCTCGCCCCGGTTGAGCGGCACAGTATACTCAACATCTTCGTCGGGCACCTCGCCTTTGACATTGTAGAGCAGCTCGTGCTCAATGAACAGGACAGGGTTGGGGTCGCGCACAGCCGACTTGAGCATGCCCTTAGCATCATAGGGCGTGGCGGGCATGGCCACCTTCAAGCCGGGGATATGCGCGTACCAGGACTCCAGCAATTGGGAGTGCTGCGCGCCACGCTGCGCGCCACCGCCTGAGGGCATGCGCACCACAAAGGGCACGGAGGGCTGGCCACCAAACATATAGCGAAACTTGGCGGCGCTGTTGACGAGCATATCGGAGGCCAGTAAGCTGAAGTTGATGGTCATGATTTCGAGGATGGGGCGCAGACCGCCAAGCGCGGCCCCGATCGCCGCCCCCGTGATCACCTCTTCCGCGAGTGGGGTATCGCGCACGCGCTTCTCGCCGAACTCTTCAATCAGGCCCTTCGTCACGGCATAGGTGCCGCCATAGCCGGCGATATCTTCGCCCATGATAAAGACGCGCTCGTCGCGCTGCATCTCTTCGCGGATGGCCTCGCGCAACGCGTCGCGGTACGTAATCATACGCATACGTTATGCATTCCTCTCATAGCGGTAAGCGATGGCTGTCGAGTTATCGACCATGATGTCGGCGTAGAGTTCGTCGGGCGCGGGGTCCGGGCTATTCTCGGCGAAATCAGCGGCATCTTCGGCCACCTCGGTGGCCTTCGCATCGTTGGCATCAAGCTCGCTCTGCGTCATGATACTCTCGTCCAGCAGTTTCTTCTCGAAGATGCCGATGGGATCGCGCGTGGTGCGCCACTGGTGCTCTTCCTCGCGCGTGCGGTAGTAGGCGGGATCGGCCATCGAGTGTCCCCGGAAACGATAGGTCTTGATCTCCAGCAGCGTCGGTCCCTCGCCGGCGCGCGCGCGCTCAACGGCTCGCTTGACCGTTTCATAGACGGCGATGACATCCATGCCGTCTCCCTGTTCAAACGGCATATTGTAGGCCGCGGCGCGCGGATGCAAGCTGTCAACGGCCCAGGCCTTATGCACCGCCATGCCCATAGAGTACTGGTTATTTTCACAAATATAGACGACAGGTAACTTCCAGATAGACGCCAGGTTCAAGGCTTCGTGAAATGCGCCTTCATCCACGGCCCCATCTCCGAAAAAGCACGCGGTGACGCTATCCTGGCCCTGGTATTGCGCGGCGAGGGCCACGCCGGCCGCGATGGGCAACTGCGCGGCCACAATGCCATTGCCGCCCCAGACGCCAAGCTCGTTGCTCCACATGTGCATGGAGCCGCCCTTGCCTTTGCTGCATCCCGTGCTCTTGCCAAACAGTTCGGCCATGACCGCGCGCGGCTCCATGCCCTTGACTATGGCATGACCATGTTCGCGGTAACTGCTGAGTATACGATCTTGTGCATGCAGGGCGGTGATGCTGCCAACGCCGACCGCCTCCTGCCCGATATACAGGTGCAGAAAGCCGCCGATCCTGCCCCGTGTGTACTCTTCCGCGCTCTTCTCCTCAAAGCGGCGAATGAGCGCCATTTTATAGTGCATGTCCAGGAGCTGCGGGCGCGTTAACCCCGCCAGTGTCGCATTGCTGATTGCCATAGGCCCCTCTCTTGTGCCATGAAGTTGCTACTAGATGCCTACCATACAGCGCTGTATGCGATGAGGCCTTTGATCACACGACATTGTGAGACTTTTTTGTTTTCTATTGTACTCCATTAAGGTTGAGATGCATAGTGTATGGGAGCAACAAAAAGTTCCCCTCCTGAGGGGGGAACCGGGCCGAGCTTGAAATGATACATGGCAGCGAGGACTATTCCAGTACGACTTGTTATTTAGATTTGGACTTGGACTTGGACGTAGACGTGGACGCGGGCTTCAGGACGGCTTCCTGGAGTTCTTTACCGGGAAAGAAACGCACGCGCTCTTTCGCGGGCACCTGGATTTCCTCGCGGTTGCGCGGATTGACCCCTCTACGTGCAGCACTCTGGCGTACCTTAAAGGAGCCAAAGCCAACTAAACGTACCTCATCACCACTTTTGAGCGCCTCACGAATCACATCCAGGGTGGCCTCCAGCACTTCAGAGGCCTGTTTCTGGGAGATCTTCGCTTGCTGGGATATACGCTTGGAAAGCTCCTGACGACCAACCGTGGTCGCCTCACTTTTTGTTGTTGCCATGGATTCAAATCCTCCTTACAACACGACTTTCGACACACGTCGCTTCCTGATCCCATTTCCGTATTGTTGGGCCTGTGAAGCGGCATCACAACCTCGCTGCCTTAACGAGTATAGCATGTCATTTTGAGAAATACAAGCGTGTAACGCTGCTTCAGAGCTAGATTCGTGTACTCAATCGGCCCGTAGAGCCAATCTAAACCTAGCAAACAAGTATAAAACTGGCCTGACAGGCTCGCGTAGGGACCCGGCTTGCCGCGTCCGTGTGTGCCTCTTGCGCGGCCAGGGGGGAGGCCGCCAGAC
>JBDTHH010000260.1:0-3578 GCA_039937055.1 Ktedonobacteraceae bacterium
GGCGGGGGCTTGAACGGAAGACCTCCGAGCCAAAACGTGAAAGATCATAATGCGCCTGTGCGCTGGCCATCATCTCGATAGCGCAGCAAGCCAGGCCATATCCTAGAGGCCATACAGATTTTGAACGTGCCCAGTTCGTAGCCCACTGCACCATTTCCGCAAGGCTGGTGATCGCGACTGGCAACTCCTGATCGCCCGGAATATACTCTTGCGGGCCGGATGCCATTTGAATCGGAACTGGCTTGCGGCGTGTTCCGGGAACTGACTCTTTCGTATTTTGTTTGATTTCGCTGCTCATCATAACGCTCCTCTGCAAAGGTTTAGCAGCACCTATGCTCGGTATAGAGAGTCGTAGCACCATCTCTTCCTCTACGTATGCAAGCAGTCTCGCCACAACGCAGGTGAGCAGTTTCTCCGCCTCTTGTCTCGCCCATATTATAGCACGTTTCATCCATCCACGCTAGAAACAGCCGCAGCCTGGTCTCAGCGGATCGCAGGTCTCTCCATCCAGGCAACAAGGTAGAAATAAGCATACTATGCATGTAGAGTTATAGATTACGGCTTGTGTAGTACTGAGTAGTACTTTTAGAAATCTTATGGGTATTAAAACATAGGTAGTCTATACTGTGTTCTGTTAGGAATCTCGTGGCGTAGAGGCAATGGCTTGCCTCGCTCGCCTCAGGAGATGATGAGAATGGTAGGTGCCACGGGGCAAGCCATCGCCCTGACAGCACGAGAGAAGCGAGGATCGGCGCAGGATGAGGACTACTCCCTTACAAGAAAGCGAACATGCCACAAAATCCGGGCGCGGCAGACGATTCCCATCATGGATACGTACCTGGGAAATCTATCTCATCTTATGCGTAGCGGGTTTCTTACGCCTATACCAGATCAACACGGGAGAGTTTGATGGGGACCAGGCGACGCTCTTTCGTACGGCCCACGATGCTGTTGCGTATCACCTGCTGCCGGCGACCGGGATCTTCTCCTCTATCGGGGTAATGAATCCGCCCGCCGCCGTCTACTTTTTCCTGTTCCCGGCCCTGCTGAGCGCTGATCCGCTGTGGGGAGCGATACTGGTGGGGGTAGTCAATACGGCGGCGGTGCTCCTGACCTACCTCTTCACGAGGCGCTACTACGGGCGAATGGCGGGAATTATCGCGGCGCTGCTCTACACTACAGCGCTCAGACCGGTAGAATATAGCCGCTTCATCTGGCAGCAGAACCTGCTGCCTCCGCTGGTGATACTCTTTATGCTCGCGCTGTTTTGGGGCGCCGTCGAGAGGCGCAAGGCCTGGTTCTTTCCCGCAGTACTGTTGCTTGGCCTGCTCTACCAGTTACACCCACTGACTCTGGCACTGACCGTGCCATTTCTCCTCGCGTGTGTGCTCGCGCCGGAGACAATTCGTAAGCGTGACCTCGCCTTTAGTGCCATTGGGCTAGCAATTATTTTCTTCCCGTACCTGCTCTGGGAAAACGCTACTCACTTCGTTGATGTATCTATCGCCCTTAGTACGTTGCGGCAGCCTTCCTCCATAGACAACAAGGCACTCTCGATCTACCAGCTTTTCCTCAGTCCCTACGCTAACAACCTGCTCAATCCCCATGATGTGCCGCCCAATGACCCACGCTCCATACTGCACAGCCTCGCGCCCCTGCTCTTCTGGCTGGACGAAATGCTGCCCTGGCTACTGATTGGTGGGTTTGCCACAGCAGTGCTGACATTCATCCGCGCGAAGAAGGAGGCAGCACATACTGTGGGAGCAATGCTAGCTGGTAACACTGGTATCGCTGCCCTCCGACGATGGTGGCAGCAGCTTCGCGCGGACCCCGGCAGGTATGGATACCTGCTGCTCCTGAGCTGGCAGATCGTGCCGCTGCTGGCACTCTCGCGCCATTCGGTAACCATCCAAACACACTACCTCATCATGCTCATACCGGGCCAGTTTATCCTGATCGCGCTGTTTCTCGCCAGGGTCATCGAATGGACTCAGCGCTGGGGAAACCAGGGCGGGAGCAGAGCAGAGAAGGCCTTCTGGATACGTTACGGCATCATCGTACTGGTATGCCTCATCGTCACAGCGCAACTGGCAGGCACCACGGCCGAAGTAGTGGATAGCAGTAGCGGCTTCTTCAACGCGCACGCGCTCCAGCCGATCCCCGCGTTCTACTTTAGCGACCTGAGTTCCCAGGAGCAGGCCATCAAAGAAGCCGATCAGGTGGCGCGACAGCGCCACCTGCACAGAGTATATATCGCCACCGATACCAGCGACGAGGCGGCGATGCGCTACCTCGCCGAACAGATTCAGACGCCAAACACTCTCTTCAGTGCCGAGAACTGCCTCGTGCTTCCCGCTCTTGATGCCGGACCTGTCGTTTTCCTTGTAGGGCCGGACGACAGGCTGGCGAATACTCTGCTGGGACAATTCGCGCGCATCACACTGGTGGATCGCCCTCCACACCTCGGTGGGCCACCGTACCGGCTCTACATCGTCTCTCCTCCGCCTGGGATCTCTTCCAGGGAGCCTACGTTTGTCAACCACCTGCAACTGCTTGATGCGCAATCACAGCAATTCCACTTCAACAGCGCAACACACCTGCTTACCCGCTGGCGGCTGCTGCATTCGGAACCACCTCATATGCGCACAACCTATACCTATACCCTGCTTGCGCACCCTGGGGGCGCAAACAACCAGGCTATTAAGAGCCAATGTACCTTTACCTCCCTATGGACAGGAGATCAGCTCCTGGCCACCTTCACACTCGCCTCAACAGGTCTCGCGCCCTCGTCGATAGCCATACAACTCCAGACCTTCACAACAACGCCCTACACTCTGACCTACGGCCCATTCTCGTGGGAGACCGGCGCCGACATGAATACACCAACACAGACATTGCAGACGGCGGATGGGGGAAGCAGTATCATATTGCCTGTAAATGCAAGCAACACTGGAGGATTATAGAACGGTCAGACTATGCCTTGAACAAGATTGCTGCCGTCGCATATGACTATAGGAAGCTCACGTTTAGTAGGAACACTTGTTTTTCAATTCGTCTCGGCTTATAATCATCCACAGTTAGATGTTGGGGAGCAAAAAGCAGTGTGAGAAAGCGAGGCCCATGCCAAAGAGCGCGCAGTATGCCATCCACTGGTTGCCAGAGCAGGCAAATTATCTCTTCAGCGCGCTCGAAAACGGCGTGGATCAGTCCCTGCCATGGGAAGCAGAAGGCTGGCTGAAGTGGCTGGAGGAGCATCATGCGTTTGCCTTTCATGGTCGCAACGGGCAGATCAATCTCCTAAAAGAGAGGCGCAGGCGTAGAGGCGAAGGTTATTGGTACGCTTACCGGCGGCACAAAGAGCGCATGGTCAAACGTTACGCCGGTCGAAGCGCTCAATTGAGTATAGAGCGACTGGAGGAAATCACAGCCTTGTTAATACCTGAGGACGAAACACAGCCTCCAGCCACGCCAGTTGCTCACGTCTCAAGCGCTCCAGCGTTCGAGCCGCTATTGCTACCCAAGCTCCAGTTGCCACGCCTCCAGAAATCGCTCCTGCTACGCGAGCATCTGCTGGCGAT
>JBDTHH010000261.1:0-5070 GCA_039937055.1 Ktedonobacteraceae bacterium
ATAACGGAACGCTGGCATACAGCGGAGACCCGAATAACTGGCTTGAGTCCGTTGGCGGCGATGGCGGCCAGTCGGTCATTGATGTGGGCAACCCCAAGGTTCGGATGCACACGTACTTTGGTCCCAACGGTGACGTGAACTTCCACGGTAACAGTCCCACCGGTTGGGACTTTATGGCCGCTCCGCTCCTGGCGAGCGGCGAGGCTGCATCGTTCTATGTACCGCTGATCGGCGATCCACAGGTGAGTGGCACGATGTTCGTTGGCCTGGAGCACGTCTGGCGCACCCAGGATAATGGCGGTTCGCAGGCCTTCCTCGATGCGAATTGTAGCGAGTTCCTGCCAACGGTTCCCACAACCTGTGGCGACTGGGTTCCGCTGGGTCCCAACCTGGTCGATACAACCTTCGGCACCGATAAAAGCGGCAGTTATGTTGTAGCCACCTCGCGTGCGCCGAGCGACCATAGCACGCTATGGACCGCAACACGACGTGGGCGGCTCTTCGTTTCGTCCAATGCTGATGCGCCAGCAGGGAGTGTTACCTTTACGCGCATCGACACAGCAGCACAGCCCAACCGCTTTATCAGCGGGATTGCGGTTGACCCGCATGACGCGAATCACGCGTTTGTCTCGTTCTCCGGGTACAATGCCTATACACCTGCCACACCAGGGCATGTGTTCGATGTGAAATACAATCCCACAACGGGCAAAGCCACCTGGAAAGACATCAGCTTTGACCTGGGGGACATGCCGATCACCAGCATCGCCTATGACGGTCAGGATGGAAGCCTGTATGCCTCGACCGACTTCGGCGTGATGAAGCTCATGCATGGTAATGAGTGGGATCCTGCCGCATCTGGCCTGCCACCTGTGGCAGTCTACGGCCTGACGATCTCTGAGTCCGGTCACCTGCTCTACGCGGCAACCCATGGTCGCGGCGCATGGCGACTTAAACTCTAACCTTGTCTCTGTAGTCAAGCAAGCTGCAGTTATACAGCTTTTAGTGCCAACAGCACAAAGACTCCCAGGTCGTTTTCAACCTGGGAGTCTTTGTGACTTTCCGTAAATCATTGAACACAGCATGCAACCGATGGCAGCCCTCCACTTTTGATCCTATATCAATAAAGCCTGCTTCATGACCAAATCTGTCGCAGTGCGTTTTATTCAATGGGAGCAAACTTGCACATAGCCACATTGACAGAGCGAACGCACGTTCTTTATGCTTGCAATAATGATATTTTTGGCGGAGGCGACCTATGACTGCGGATTTCGCGCACCTGCATGTCCACACGGAGTACTCATTGCTTGATGGTTTTAGCCGCACCAGGAAACTGGTCCAGCAGGCCAGGGACCTGGGCATGAGCCACCTGGCAATTACCGACCACGGGGCGATGTACGGGGCCATTGAATTCTATAAAGCATGTAAAGCGGGCGGCATTAACCCGATCATCGGGGTTGAGGCCTACCTGACCGAGGATATGGCCGATCACTCGAAACGCTACAAAGATGACTACCATCACCTGCTCTTATTAGCGAAAAATAATACTGGATACTCTAACTTACTCAAGTTGACGACGATTGCGCATACTGAGGGCTGGCATCTCCGGCCGCGTATCGATAAGGCTGCGCTCGAAAAACATGCCGAAGGTCTGGTGGTGACCTCCTCCTGCCTCTCCGGCGAGATCCCTAAGATGTTGCTGGCCGGGCGGGTAGATGAGGCCTACCAGACGGCGCGCTGGTACCGGGACGTGTTCGGGCCGGAAAGCTTCTACCTTGAGATTCAAGAGCATCACGGCACCTTCGACGATGGCCAGCCATCGCCCCAGGGCAAGCTCAATCAACTGCTCTACACCATGCATCGCGACCTACAGATTCCCCTGCTGGTCACCAACGACCTGCACTACGTGGAAGCCGACGACGCCAGTTCGCACGATGTGCTGCTCTGCGTGCAGACCGGCAAGCAGCTTGATTCGCCCAAACGCATGAAGTTTGATAGCAACGCCTACTACCTCAAGAGTCCCGATGAGATGGCGCGACTCTTCCCCGATCTGCCCGAGGCGCTGCTCAACAGTGTGCGCATCGCCGAGCAGTGCAGCATCGATCCCCTGGCCTACAAAGCCAAATTGCCCGCTTACACCATTCCTCCGCAGTATGGCTCGCAGGAAGAGTATATCTATGACCTGTGCCTGGCGGGCATCAGAGAGCGCTTCGGGGAGGTCACCGACCCCATCAAGAGCCGGCTCGACTATGAGTTCAACATGATCGCCCAGAAGGGCTTTATCTCCTACTTCCTCATCGAATGGGATTTTGTCAACTACGCGCGCTCGCGCGGCATCCGCTGTTCCGCCCGAGGCTCGGCCGCCGGCAGCCTGCTGGCCTACTCGCTGGGCATCACTAACGTCGACCCGCTACGCTACACGCTGCTGTTCGAGCGCTTCTTCAACACCGAGCGCGCCGACATGCCCGATATCGACATGGACTTCCCCGACGACCGACGCGAAGAGGTCATCGAGTATGTCTCGCGCACCTATGGCGCCGACCGCGTGGCGCAGATGGTCACCTTTAACACCATGGCGGCCAAAGCCTCGGTCAAGGATGCGGCACGCGTCATGGGCCGGCAGGAGGTGGGCGACCGCATCACCCGGCTCATTCCCACCGGCCCCAAAGTCACGCTGCAAGGCTCGCTGGACGGGGTGCGCGAGCTGGGCGACCTCTACCGGCAAAATCCGGAGGCCCAGGAGCTGATCGACCAGGCCCTCAAGCTGGAGGGGGCCGTGCGCTCCACCGGGGTGCATGCCGCCGGCGTACTCATCGCCAACGAATCACTGGAGCGCTTTGTGCCGTTGCAGTTGCGCGACCCCAAAGATCCCAGCCAGGGACGCGTCACGCAGTACGAGCAGTCGCACCTGGAGGAACTGGGCCTCATCAAGTTTGACTTCCTGGGCCTCTCCAACTTGACGATCCTGGACAACGCCCTCACCTTCATCAAGCAGGCACGGGGTGAAGACCTGGTGCTGGAGAAGGTCCCACTGGACCCGGTGGACGATGACGAGGAGCAGAACGCCAGACGGCAGAAGGCCTTTGAGTTGCTGGCCAGGGGCGAGACTACCGGCATCTTCCAGCTTGAGGGCGCCAAGATGACCGAGTACATCAAGCAGCTCAAGCCCACCTGCGTGGAGGACGTGATGGCCATGATCGCCCTCTACCGGCCGGGACCGATGGACAGCATCCCCGATTTCATCGCCGCCAAGCACGGTCGCAAGAAGGTCACCTACCTGGACCCGCGCCTCAAAGAGTGGCTGGAAGAATCCTACGGCATCATTGTCTACCAGGACCAGGTGCTGCTCATCGCCGTCCACCTGGCGGGCTTCTCCTGGGGCAAGGTCAACAAGTTCCGCAAAGCCCTGAGCAAAAAGATCATGCACGAGGTCGAGGGCTACAAAGGCGATTTCGTCGCCGGCTGCATCGCCAACGGCATGAAGCCAGAGGTGGCCGAAGACCTCTTCACGCTGGTGCTGCCCTTCGGCGGCTACGGCTTCAACAAGGCGCACGCCGCCAGCTACGCGGTGGTGGCCTTCTACACCGCCTACCTCAAAGCCAACTATACCGCCGAGTTCATGGCGGCCACCATGACAACCGAGGCCTCCGACGCCAAGAAGATCGCCGCCGCCACCGCCGAATGCAAGCGACTGAGCGTCGAGGTGCTGGGACCCGACGTGAACCAGAGCAGCATGGGCTTCACCGTCGAGAACCAGGGTGTGCGCTTCGGCCTGCTGGCCATCAAGGGCATCGGCGAAGGCCCCATCGGCGAGATCATCCGCGCGCACCAGGAGGGCGGCCCGTTCACCTCGCTGGCCGACTTCTGCACGCGCGTCGATCCGCGCTTCGTGGGCAAGGGCGCCATCGAAACGCTCATCAAAGTGGGCGCGCTGGACTCGCTGGCCGCTGGGCAACGACACCTGCTGCTCGACTCGGTGGAGCGCGCGATGCAGTTCGGCAAAAGCGAGCGCGCCGCCAAAGAGCGCGGCATGGTAAGCCTCTTTGGCGAGCTGGCACAGGTGGACAACGCCTTTGAGTTCGCCCTCAACTCCAAAAACGGGGAGATCTCGCGCAAGCAGTTGCTGGCCTGGGAAAAGGAACTGGTGGGGGTCTATATCTCCAAGCACCCGCTGTCCTACCTGAGCGACCTGCTCAAGGAGCGCACCACCCACACCACGGCCGCCGTGACGGAAGAGCTGGCCAAACAGAAGGTCACGCTGGGCGGCACGATCACTGAGGCGCGGCGCATCACCACCAAGAAGGGCGACACCATGTGCGTCGTCAAGCTGGAGGATATGTATGGCTCGGTCAGCGTGACGGTCTTCCCGCGCACCTACGAGGAGACGGTGGAGTTGTGGGTGGAGGATACGGTGATCATCGTGCGTGGCGAGGTGCAGATCTTTCGCGACGAGGTGAGCCTGCAATGTATCAGCGCCGAGCCGCTGCACCAGGTGGAGGAGGAGATGAACCGCAAGCAGCACCAGGTCTGGCTGACGCTGCACCTGAGCGGCGACGACGAGAAAGCGGTCTCCAATGACATCATGAAGGTGCAGGATATCTACCGCTATATCCAGGAGCGTCCCGGCCGCGATCACTACGAGATCCTGGTCGCCAACGGGAGCTGGCAGGTGCGCCTGACGCCGCAGAACAACACCATGCAGTACAGCCACGACCTCCACTCCCGCCTGGAAGAGGTGCTCGGCGCGGGCATGGTTGAGGCGATGGTTATTGAGTAAATTTGAAATAGAGAGGGTTGCCCTTTTGCGGTTGCCCTGAGCTGTCCTTGCCACCCGATCCGCGTCGGGACGATGGCTTGCCTCATAGGCGTGAACGTAAGACAAAAAAAGCGCTTGCAGGGCGAATCCGTAGGGCGTGGCTTGCCTCGCCAGTCCGCCCGCAGGGCGTGTGTGCTGACTGGCGAGGCAAGCCACGCCCTACGGATTCGCCCTGCAAGCGCTTTTTTTGTCTTACGTTCACGCCTATGAGGCAAGCCATCGTCCCTACGCGGATCGGGTGGCAAGGACAGCTCAGG
>JBDTHH010000262.1:0-4521 GCA_039937055.1 Ktedonobacteraceae bacterium
CCGGGGTTGCCGCGCCGGTTAGCCAATGCGGCCAATTTCTCATTCAAGTCCCTGATTAATCCGGCCTCCTCGATGTGGATGGGCTTCGTGGACCAGCAGGTGGATGGCAGCGCACCCGATGGCGCAACCGTAACCTTTGCCGGCACGGCTCACGGCCACCTGACCACAGCGGTCCCTGGTGACTACTTCGATAATGGCTCAATCCAGCACCTTTCCCATAACATCGATGACCTGGCTCAGTTCTATAATACCAATCCCAACGGCCCCACCGCTGTGGAACCCTTCAGCGAGCGTATCCAGTACATGTTCCGCTCGAAGAAGTTCGACGGGACTCCCGGCCTGCCGTTCCCTCAGGATCCCAATGATGCCTTCACTAACGGTGGTGGCCTGGGCGCGCCCACGGGTGATCTAGCAACCCAACAACAGTCAGCTTTCCTGCCAAATCCGCCTGTCGGGTCCCACGATATGGACACCAATTTTGATCCCGCGGTTCTTCCTCATCAGAAGTATCGCGTGGGACATACATCAGGGTTACAGCGCTCCTCGCGCGCTGCCGATGGTACGCCACTGCACATCCGCAACGACGGGCCGGGCCTGAGTTCGCTGGATGTGCCCGATGGCTCGACCCAGCCGACACTGGAATTCACCGTCTTTGTGCCCACCGCAGAGTTCTTTCGCCTGATGCGTAGCAACTCGGCGTCTCTCGACTTTGTCAAAGCCGGCCAGCAGGGAGGCACGGCTGCCAGTGTTCCCCCAGGGATTGAGGCTGCTGATCCCGACGATGATGGGCTGGAGCGGTTCATCACGGCTACGCGCCGCCAGAACTTCCTGATCCCGCCGCGCCGCAATCGCGCCTTCCCGCTGCTTGAGCTAACCTGATGGAATGTTGATGGATAACACGACTACTCAGTGGGTATAGCCGGTTGGTCGTGCTATCCACGTGTGAGTGCATTCATCGGCCGGGTGCTAGAGGGGCGACAGGGCAGTCGTACCTCTAGCACCCGACCGGTGAAACCAGGAAGATGAATTACCCTTAGAGCTTACCTAATACCGTCTCGACGCTATAGCCTTCCAGCTTCTTCTGTGAGGTGGGCGCGATCTTCTCACGGTAGACCTCCTGGTCGCTGGCTGGCGGGGGCGTGTCGATACTGACCAGCAGGGTATCGGCAAGCGTTTCGGCTTGCAGCGTGTCTGTGTGCTGATTGAGCACATCCGCCAGTTCCTGGCTGGTATACAGGGTGAGGCGGATGTGATCTTCGATATTGAAGCCTGCCCTTTTACGCATATCCTGCACATAGTGCGTCAGGTCGCGCACCAGGCCCTCTTCGCGCAACTGCGGCGTGATCGTCGTCTCCAGGGCTGCAATGTAGCCGCGCTCCTCCGCCGTCACAAAGCCGGGCCGGGCGGTGGAGACCATGTCGATCTCGGCGGCATTCAGTTCGACCTTCTGTCCATCGAAGCCATCCACCGTCAGCGTCAGGCGTCCCGTGTCGCCGAGTACCCTGGCGGCCTCGTTGGTCTCATGCGCGTCGAGGGACTTGATGGTGGTCAGGATCTTCTGCACCAGAGGGCCATACTTGGGTCCCAGGATCTTCACCTGTGGTTTGAGCGTGTAGGCCAGCATATCGCTGTCGGCGCTCATCAGTTCCAGGCGCTTGATGTTTAGCTCTTCGAGCACCTGGCCCTTCAGGCGCGTCAACGCCTCCTCCTCGGCCTGGCTCGGCACGCGTACATAGAGCGCGTTGAGCGGCTGGCGGACCTTGATCTGCGCCTTCTCGCGCGCCGAGCGGCCCAGACCCACGATGCGCATCACCAGATGCGTCTCGCTGGTCAACTGTTCATCGATCAGGCTCTCGTCCGCCTGTGGCCAGTCGCAGAGATGCACGCTGAGGGGGGCCTGCTCGTTGACGCCGCGCACCAGGTTCTGATAGAGCGCCTCCGTTGTGAAGGGCATGAAGGGCGCAATCAGCGTGATAAGTGTCGTCAGGCATTCGTAGAGCGTGAGATAGGTCGCGATCTTATCGCTGTCGAGGCCCGACTTCCAGATGCGTTCGCGGCTGCGGCGTAGGTACCAGTTCGAGAGATCGTCCAGGAACTCCTGAATGGCCGTCGTTGGTTTCACGCTGTCATACGTGTCCAGGCCCTGGGTGACCGTCTTGATGGTCTGTTGCAGCTCGGAGATGATCCAGCGGTCCAGTTCGCTGCGCTGCGAGACTGGAAGCAGGTGCTGGCTGGGATCGAAGCTGTCGATATTGGCGTAGGTCACGAAGAACCAGTAGATATTCCAGATCTTCTCCTGCGTGCGGCGTATGAGCACCCACTTCTCGTTCAGGCGCACGGGCCTGCCGTTCTGCTCCGCCTCCTGCATATCCTCCAGCGAAGGAATGCGCGGGAAGTTGAGGTTCTGCTCAGGGGTGTGGTTGGTATACAGCCAGCGCATGGTATCGGACCCAACGCGTTCGGCGGCGTCATCGAAGACCACCAGGTTCCCCTTCGACTTGTGCATAGGCGTGCCATCCTCGCCCATGAGCAGCGCGTAGCTGAAGAGCGTCTTGAACGGCGTGGCCTGCTCCATGACAGTGCTCATGACCAGCAGGGCGTAGAACCAGTTTTTGAACTGGCCGGGGAACGACTCGGTAACCAGGTCGGCCGGGAACCACTGCCGCCAATAGTCGTGGTCTGTGCGATAGTGCTGCGTTGAGAAGGGCACGATGCCGGCATCCAGCCAGGGATTGCCCACGTCCTTGATGCGCGAGACCTCCGTGCCGCACTGTTTGCAGAGGATGGTCACGGCGTCGACCCAGGGACGATGCGGGGTGTGGCCCTCGAATTGTTCCCAGCCGGACACCGCGCGTTCGCGCAGTTCCTCTTTGCTGCCGATCACCTCGAAGGTGCCGCATTGTGGGCAGTCGTAGATGGGCAGGGCCAGGCCCCAGTAGCGCTTCTTGGAGATCATCCAGTCCTCCATGTTGCGCAGCCAGTCCAGTTCGCGCTCCAGTCCGAAGGCCGGAATCCAGGTGGCCTGGCGCACGACATCCATGATCTGGTAGCGCAGGTGCTCCATGGAGATGAACCATTCGTCGACCAGGCGGAAGATCAGCTCGGTCTTGCAGCGCCAGCAGATCGGGTAGCGGTGCTTGTAGTTCTGCGCGCGGTAGAGCAGGCCCTTTTGCGTCAGGTTGTCGGCCACCTGCTGTGCCACATCGGGCGCGTATTGCCCTGTGAGCCAGTCAAAGCCCTGGATGTAGATACCGAATTGGTCCACCGGCGCGACCACCGCCAGGCCAAACTCCTTTGAGAGACCGAAGTCCTCGCGACCGCAGCCCGGCGCGATATGCACGATGCCGGTGCCTTCGCTGGCGCTGACATCTTTCCAGGGTACGACGCTATGCACAACCTCCTGCTCCGCCGGGAGTTCATCAAATGGTCCCTGGAAGCGCCAGCCGACCATCTCGCGCCCCTTGAGGCGCTCGACGACGCGGACCTCGCCCTTGTCGCGCCCCTTGAGGGCTTTGAGCACCGATAGCCGGTCTTCGGCCAGGTAGTAGAAATCGCCGTCCTGCTCGACCTTCACATAGGCCAGCTCGGGATGTACCGCCGCCGCCACGTTGGCCGCCAGCGTCCAGGGCGTGGTGGTCCAGACCAGCAGGTACTCGCCGGGCCGGTCGAGCAGCGGCAGGCGCACATAGAGGCTCAGGTGGGTGGTTTCGCGGTAGTCCTCGGCCAGTGTCTCCATGTTTGAGATGCCGGTGGCGCAGCGCGGGCACCAGGTCATCACATCGACGCCCTTGTAGATCAGACCCTGCTCCTGGCAGCGTTTGAGAAACGTCCAGATGGTGTAGTTGTTCTCATCCGAGAGCGTGTAGTAGTCGTTGCCCCAGTCCATCCAGTAGCCCAGGCGGATAGACTGCTCGCTGATGCGTTTGGCAAAGGTGAAGACGCGCTCCTTGCATAACTGCACAAATTCGGCGATGCCGAACTCTTCGATCTCTTGCTTGTTCTTGAAGCCCAGCTCTTGCTCGACGTTGACCTCGACCCACAGTCCCTGGCAGTCGAAGCCGTTCTGGTAGCGTTGCTTGTAGCCCTGCATGGTCTTGTAGCGCTGATATAGGTCCTTGTAGGTGCGCCCCCAGGCATGATGCACGCCCATGGGATTGTTGGCGGTGATGGGACCATCCAGGAACGCGTATTGCTTGTCGCTGTGCTCGTTGCGATGCAGGTAGTGGTGCAGGACGTTCTGCTCGTCCCACCACTGCTGGATGGTGCGTTCCAGCGCGGGATAATCCACGCGATCCGCCGCCTGCACCGGCCGGAACACACTTGATTGTACAGACACTCTGGCCTCCTCATATATATAAGTACGCTTTGTGATGTGGGTGATGGAGCCGGGCTTGTAAACGGCGCCCCTACGATGTTGCGCCCCTACGATGTTGCGCCCCCCAAGATATTATCCCCACGATGGGGGCCTTTACGATGTTTGCCCTTACGGTGATGATATCAATCGACCAGGCGAATCTCCAG
>JBDTHH010000263.1:0-8870 GCA_039937055.1 Ktedonobacteraceae bacterium
GAAGGAGGGAGCGGTCTCCAATCGGGAGCAGGACATCCTGTCTACCTTGATACACAAAACTGCACGCATTCTTCACCATCCTTAACCTCTTATCGACACATGCCGATGATAACGTAGTAGAAGCAGAATCCAAACGTAGTCAGGGGAGGTTGACCTCCATAAAAACAGGAAGTTGCTCATTAGTTTCTTAAAGAAGGCGGCATTACAAAAATGAAAAACGATACCCCTACCGTAGTGATTGGCGCAGGCCCCTATGGGCTTTCCATTGCAGCGCATTTGAAGTCGCAAGGCATACCCACACGTGTCTTTGGCAAGCCGATGGAGTTCTGGCAAGGCATGCCAGCGGAACTGTACTTGAAGTCAGTATGGAGCGCATCCAGCCTCTCAGACCCCGGCGGCAAGTACAGCATCACTCGCTATTACGCGGATGCCAACATCTCCCGGCAGGAACCTATCCCCTTGTCGCACTTTATTGAGTATGGCACCTGGTTCCGCCAACACGCAGTGCCGGATGTCGACCCCACCTATGTGCAGTCGCTGGCACACGATGGGCAGGGCTTTCACCTCGATCTGGCCGATGGCCGCTCAGTCAAGGCCCGCCAGGTGATTATTGCCACTGGGATCGCTCCCTTTACGCGCATCCCGGCCTTCGCGCGCAATCTGCCGGCCAGCCTGGCAACGCATACGCAGGCACATGGCGACCTCTCCTGTTTCAAAGGACGCAGGCTGGCAGTCATAGGTAGCGGGCAAGGGGCCCTGGAATACGCAGCCATGGCACACGAGGCAGGCGCCGATGTTGAGATCATTGCGCGCGGGCCTGTGCTATGGATCAACCGTAAGTTGTACACCCACACCGGCCCGGCCCGGCATCTCTTCTATCCGCCCAGCGATGTGGGGCCTCCAGGCTTAAACTGGCTGATCGCGTTTCCGGTCGTATTCAGTCGTCTGCCTGATGGAGCGCGCCAGCTTATAGACCAGCGAGCGGTGCGCCCGGCCGGAGCCGCGTGGCTGCGCTCCAGGGTAGAGGGTCACCTGCGGATCACCCCCTCGACAGAGGTGCGTAGGGCTACAGCGCAGGGAGACGGGGTATGTCTTGAATTGAGCGATGGCAGCACGCGCGAAGTCGATCACCTGCTGATGGGCACCGGGTATCAGCCTGACATTCATAAGCTGACGTTTATTGATGAACTTCTTCACCGGAAGATTCAGGAACACGGTGGACGACCGCTATTGAACGAGTGGTACGAGTCATCGGTGCCGCATCTCTACTTCAGCGGCGCGCTGGCGGGGCACACATTCGGACCCATCTGCCGCTTCGTCGTGGGATCAAAAACCGCGGCCGTGCAAATCACGCAACACGCGGCCCAGGCGGCATAGCGCCGGCAGGAAAGGACAGACCCATGCCACACCAACGCACTATGCCCGGAGCCGTCGTGCTGGGCAGTGACTTCAAGGCTTTAGGCGTCGTGCGCAGCCTGGGGCGGCGCGGCATCCCTTGCATCGTGATCGATAATCACCCCCGCTCCGCCTGGTTCTCGCGCTATGTCGGGCAGCGGCTGCGGTGGCATGGGCCAATGGAGGGCCAGGCTTTCCTGTCTTTTCTGCTCAGTGCCGGCAAAAAGCTCCACTTGGAGGGCTGGCTGCTCATTCCGGCACAGGATGAAGCGGTAGAGTTGGTGGCACGCAATACCACGCAGCTCGCCAACATCTATCAACTCGTCACACAGGCCTGGGATGTCATCCAGTGGGCGCTCGACAAGCGCCTGACGTATCAGATGGCCCAGGAGGTGGGGGTGGCCTATCCCAGGACCTGGTATCCGGCGAACGAGGACGAACTCGCCACGCTGGGGATTAGCTTTCCGGCGATCATCAAGCCCGCCATCTCCACACACTTGCAGTATGCGACCCGGCTCAAGGCGTTGCCGGCGCAAACCCTTGAGGAGTTGCGCACGCACTATCACTTCGCGGCTACGATTCTGTGTCCGGCGGAGATTATGGTACAGGAGGTCATCCCTGGTCCTGGGGCAACCCAGTTCTCAGTGGCGGCGTACTGTAAAGAAGGCGAGAGCATCCTGAGCATGAGCGCCAGGCGCACACGGCAGTATCCCATTGACTATGGGCTAGGCAGCAGCTTCGTTGAGGCCATCGAGATCCCTGCCCTCTTTGCGCCTGCCGAACAATTGCTGCGTTTCATGGGCGTCACGGGGATGGTCGAGGTTGAATTCAAGCATGACCTGCGGGATAACCAGTATAAACTCCTCGACATCAACGTCCGTCCCTGGGGCTGGCATACTCTGTGTATCGCCTGTGGACTGGATTTTCCTGCGATCCAGTATAGAGATAGTCAGGGGTACGCGCCTGTGCCTATCAAGCCACACTACGATCACCACTGGATACGCTGCCTGACCGATGTTCCGGCGGGCTGGCAAGAGATACGCGCGGGCATCACCCGCCCACAAGCCTACCTGCGTTCACTGCTGGGTAAAACGGTCTTCTCAGTGTTTGCCTGGCACGACCCCTTGCCTGCCCTGGGAGATGGAGTTATAGCGCTTTCTCGTATCATGCAAGGTGTTTTCCGCAGAAGAGGGGGTGGAAGATGAATAGTCTGCGCCGGGTAGTTAACAATACCGTGATCTCGCTAGTTGGACAGGCCATCACATGGGCGTCTACCTTATTGCTCACGATTGCCTATGGGCGCTTTCTGGGCGATATCAAATTCGGCGAACTCTATTTCGCCATCACCTTTGTGGCATTAATCGGTTTCCCGCTGGAGTTCGGTTTTAATCAGCAACTCACCCGCGACGTAGCGCAGGAGCCGCACAAGGCGCCACGCTACCTCCTCAACACCCTGCTGATCAAGACCGCGCTCTGGCTCTTTCTCTATGGTCTCATCCTGCTCGCGTGCTGGCTCTTAGGCTATGGCCTGGAGCAGCGCATTATCGTGGCCATCTGTGGCTTTACGCTGCTGAGTACGGCGGTCGCGAACACCTTCGCGGCGCTGTACTACGCCTTACAGCGTGTGGTCTTCCCAGTCATCGGCACCATCCTTGAAAAGGGCATCTCCGCGCTCATCGGTATCCTGCTGCTGAAATATGGCGCCGGAATACAGGTCATGGCCTGTGTGCTGCTGGGCAGTTCGATCATAGGCGCGCTGTGGCAGGCCATATGTTTCTTCCGCCTGGTAGGGACAAAAGATGGCTTCATCCTTGATACACCGCTCATACGCCAGCTTCTACGCACAGGCATTCCATTCCTGATCTATGGCGTCCTGGGAGTGATTTATTATCGCCTCGATACCGTCCTCTTATCGCTGATGACCAACGTCGCCGTCGTGGGCTGGTACGGCGCGGGCTACCGTCTTTTTGATACGCTGGTCTTCCTGCCAAACATCGTGATTACAGCTATCATGTACCCGGTCTTCTCGAAGCTCTCTATCACCTCAAACGAGCAACTCAAGTTGGCGATTGAGAAATCCATGAACTTTCTGCTTTTCTGCGGCATCCCTACCGCCACCTTCATGATTGCGGCGGCGCCCAATATTATTGGATTTCTCTACCACCGGCCTGAGTTTACCAATACATTTCCTGTGTTGCAGGCGCTGGCTCCAGGCCTGGTCTTCCTGTATATCAATACAGTGTTTAGCACGATCCTTATAAGTACCCGGCAGGAGAAGAAGATCACTATCATGGCGGCGGTGGCCCTGGTCTTCAATCTGGGGCTGAATCTGTTCCTGATCCCCCTCTACAAGCAGGTCGGGGCCGCGATTGTGACCTCCCTCACCGAACTGCTACTCTCAGCTATCGCGCTGCTGCTGGTCCCACGGGCCCTGGTGCCGTGGGCGAGCGGACGCGTGGCCATCAAGGCGCTCCTGGCAAGCGCCGCGATGGCCGCCATCGTCCTGCTCCTGCGCAACTTTTCGATCTTTGCGATTCTCGCTGTGGCGATAGTCGTCTATCTCGGCGCGACAACGCTGCTCAGGACGATACCCGGAGAGGACCTCAGGGCGCTCTACAGAGCGATACGCTATAGAAAACGCCAGACATTGCCCAGCGCCGACCTGCCTGAACTTGAGGTAGTACTGGAGGAGGAGCGGCCAGGCGACGCGGAGGAGATCACTGAGAAGCGCCCTGCCACTTTCTGGCAGCCGCCACCAACCACTGATCTCCCTGAGCGTGAGCTATCCCAGGAGGAGTGGCCAGACGACGTGGGGTCTGCTACCGAGAAGCGTCCTATCCAGAAAATGAGGAACATATGAGGCAGATACTGGCGGCCACTATCAAGTATCTTACCAATCACCTTATCAACCATATCCCTGCGTATACCATACGCCATGGCTGGTACCGTCAGGTGCTGGGCTGGCAGATCATGCCGCGCGCGACTATCCTGATGGGGCAGCACGTGCAGATGTCGGGCGTGCGCAGCAGCGGCAGAAAGGTCTCCATCGGGGCCGGGACCGTCATCAATCACGGATGCCTACTCTATACCACCGGGGGACTGATCATCGGCAAGAACGTGAGTATTTCAGCGGGCGCCTGGCTGGTCACCGGCTCACATGATAGCAACGATCCCCATTTCCCCGACACCTACAAACCGATAGTGATCGGCGATTATGCCTGGATCGGCATACGCGCGACCATCCTGGGCGGCGTGACCATCGGCGAGGGCGCGATAGTGATGGCCGGTGCGGTGGTCACGCGCGATGTGCCGCCGTACGCGATAGTGGGCGGGGTGCCAGCGAAGGTGGTGCGCCAGCGAGAGTTGCAATCTCCCTCGTACACGCTCGACTTCCGCCCACTTTTCGAGTAACGACCTTACAATAGCTTCACCAGCTTGACATCCTCCTCCAGAAATCCGAGGTGCTGGTAGAAGCCGCGTGCGTGTGTGTTGGCAGTTCCAGTGGCCAGCACGAGGAAGGGATAGCCCTGCTCGCGCGCCCACTGCTCACAGGCAACGACAAGCGCCTGACCAACCTTCTGCCCCTCCGCATCCTCACTGACCGCTAACTCACCGATGTAGGCCTGACCCTCTCCCGTAAAGTGCTGGTCATGGGAAACGCTAACGCAACCAAGTCGCTCTCCCTGCTCATCTTCAGCAACGAAGATCATGGTTTTTGTTCCATGGCGCGCCATGCTAGCCGTGAGCCATTTCCGTGCAGTCACGAGCATCTTTGCAGGATCGCGCCAATCAGAGATGCCGATAACCAGGCGCGGTGCCAGGCTCAACACAAATGCGCGATCAGAAGCGGCGAAAGGGCGAATGCGAATCAATGTATGCGTAAAGCGCGAGAGTTATCGGCTATCCTACATTCAGCGAACTCTTCTGCACAATATATTGACCCTTGAACAAACCAGGGTATGGAAAGAGTCGAACTATCTCCAAAGAAGAAAGGGTACAGGCTACACAATGAGATTATCCAGATTGCGCATGCTGTCTCTATGTATGATTGGCATTGTAGGAGTCATCTGTCTAACTACTTTTGCCGCCACTTCCAGACCTGCTTCCGCAACAAACAGAGCTCGTGCCACAAGTGCGACAAATTGCGTCTCTGCCACAGCCAGCTATCAGGACATGGTAAGCCAGTTTCATTACGATGCCAGCGCACCTCTCCAGGTTCAGGAAATCAGCGTCGTCAATAAAAATGGCGTCGCCATTCATGATATTACATACGTTAGCGAGGGCAAAACTATCTCAGCATACCTGGTTGAACCTGGCGGAAATGGTCCCTTCGCTGCTATCGAGTTCATCCACTGGTTGGCCTCCACGCCAGATGCCAACCGCACCGAATTCTTGCAAGAAGCCATCACACTCGCGCATAAAGGGGCCGTGTCTCTGCTCCCGCAAGGCACTTATCCCTGGATTGATAGTCCCGTGAATGCCCAACAGGACTGCGCGAACACCATTCAGCAGACTATCGCTCTGCGGCGCGGCCTGGACCTGCTCTTATCCATAAAGACCGTGGATAGCAAGCGCGTCGCGTTCGTCGGCCACGACTACGGAGCCATGTACGGCGCCATTCTAGCAGGCGTGGAAACGCGCATCAAAACATTTGTCTTGATGACCCCCATTGAACGCTTCAGCGCCTGGAATGTGCCTTTCTTCCTGCCTGCTCTCAATCCTGCCGACCGCCTGAAATACATCAATGATACAGCCGCCATCGATCCTATAAACTACATCGGTCATGCGGCACCCGCGTCTCTGCTCTTCCAATTCGCGAAGAACGATGTGTTCGTCGCTGAAGGCGATGTGTTGAATTTGACCGAATTGGCAAGCAAACCGAATACAGTCAAACTGTATGATACCGGCCATCACTTGAATGATGCAGCACGCCTCGATCGGCTATCATGGCTGATCCAGCACCTGCACCTTACGTAATCATAACACGATCAGACAGTTGGCTAAGAATGCAACGATCCAACTACCTCAAACCAGGCGCGGTTCATCGCGACCGCGCCTGCCGGGGTGGGATGAATGCCGTCTGAGATCAAGTAGGCATTGATGTGGGTGAGGAACAGGCGGTACAGGTCCGGACCGGGAAGCAGCTTATTGGCGGTCGTCGCCTGGTCGATCATCATATTTAACTGCTGGATCTCTTGATTGACGCTTGTTCCCCGCGCGCCGGGCAGACGAACGGCCGGAATGTGCGCCAGCAGCGGGATATGGCCCGCGAGTTTGATCTTATCGATCAGCACCTGGAGGTTGGCGCGGAAATGCGCCGGAGCCACCTGTTCTAAGGCATCGTTGGTGCCCCAGCCTAACAGCCAGTAGTGAATATCCGGGTTGAGAGCGAGCCAGGTATCTATATACTGCGCAGCGCCGTCGGTATTCCAGCCTCCCAGGCCGCCATCCAGCATGGCCGGGAAGCGCCGGGGGTCGCTGGCATGCACATCTTCTGCGAACGACGGCTGGCGCTCATCAGAGCGGCTGTAGGCCTCACCTGTGATGGAGTCGCCTGAGAAAAAGAAGGTATCGTTCAGGTTTTGAGAGACATCATAGAGATCGATCTCATCAATGAAGATATACGGCTGGCTGGCATGTACCTGCCCATGAGTGACGGTCATCTTGACCCAGGAACTGCCGGCAAATGGCAGCAAGTGTTCGCGCACGCGGGTCAGGTTCCCGGCGACCGTCGTCACTGTGCGCCAGGTGCCATCGGCTCCGTTGGTGCTGTCCGCCGAGACCGCCAGACTATAGTCTCGCGGACTCAGCCCGGTATCGGTGATGTAATCAAACACATAATCGCTGGCCCAGACCAGCAACAGGCGCGCGGGTCCCGCCCCGACATGAATAGCGCACCAGCTCGGAAGCGTGGCACTGCTGACGCTCCAGAATTTCCAGTTCCCGTAATGACCATCCACAAGCGCCGGCGGCCCTCCCGCGCCCTGGTTGTTCTCCGAGCAGTAGACAGGCTTTCCCCGCGAGACAAGCTCACTGGCGCTATGTGAGGGCGATCCCGTAGTAGGAGCGGCAGCTACAGGAGTGGCAGCGACTGGGGAGGGCCGGTACGCCTGAATCTGTTGCTTCAGGGCATAGTACTGCGCTTTCGCCTGTCCCGTAGCGACATTAAACATATCCAGATGACCATAGCCAGAGTAGCTCGCGGCATCAAACTGGCAGGCAAAGGAGACACCTGCCTGCACCATAGAAAGGAGCGCGCTGGTCGTGAATTTAGTCATAAAAGTAGGATCGTCACCATATGCCGCGGGCGGATTGCCTGGATCATAGTTCCACTCGCTGATGCCAACCGGCAGATCTTTGCCCAGGATACTCTGCACCAGCGCCCGCACCTGCTCAGCCGCCTGGCCAAAGCTGCTGGCTTTGCTTAAACAGGATGCCGCGGTATCCTGCCCGCAGGGGTACAGGTGAAAACTTACCGCGTCAGGCAGCACACCGGAGGCCTTCACACCCGTCAGGAAGGCTTTCATGTAGGTGTGATCGCCCAGCTCGGTATAGGTCACGGGACCGATAAACCTGGCCTGTGGATTGATGCGCCGTAACGCGGGGATCAAGGCGTTCCACTGCACCAGGTAGCGTTCTATAGAGATGCCGTTATAATCCGACTCGTTGCCGAACTCATACATCTGGCAACGGTTGCCCAGGTAGCGCACGAGATGCTCATCGAAGGCGGTATGAAAGATATTCGGGATAACGCCCAGGCAGCTTGCGCCAATATTCTCAATGGTACGCGCACGCGAATCAAGAGCGGCATCGCTGGCCAGGTCGGGAAAGAAACTGCGCACCAGGGTGAGGCCAGCAGCCCGCAACTGCTGCTGGATAGCCGGCTGCGTCTGAAGGTTTTTCGGCGACCACTCATAGGTATCATTCGTGCCAAACAAGAACGATGACGCACCCTGCTTCCAGATCTGCTGGCCAGGAAGCGGCCCCTTCGCCACCTGTGCAGACGGGACGGCTGACGTACTCGAAGCGCAGGCACTACACCCCAGCAACACGATCAGCAGCACAAGTAGAGCGCCTGATAGCCGCCGGGTGTACTTACTTCCTCTAGATAGAAACATAAAACCGTCCCTTTCTTCTAACAACACCTATCTCTTCCCCCTCCTCCTCCTACTCTATCAAACTTCATTCGACACCTGGGCCGCCCTCGTCCGCGTAGGGATTCGGCTTGCCGCATCCGTGTCAGGCATCCCTTGGGGGGCCTGTGGGGCCTCCTGCCAGGCCCAAGGGCCTGCCCCACGGATGCGGCAAGCCGAATCCTTACGCGGGATGGGGCATCGCCCTGATACCCGTGCCATGAAGCTTGACAGAGCAGTAGCTGCGCGCTTGATCGCGCAGGGGCTGACATGACAACTGGCTCGCCCTAGCGCAATCAAGCGCGCAGTTATGAAGGGCGAGCAACCCGTGCGAGGCAGGGA
>JBDTHH010000264.1:0-8256 GCA_039937055.1 Ktedonobacteraceae bacterium
GGCTTGTAAACGGCGCCCCTACGATTTACGCCCCATGCAATGGCCCCCGCGAGGGGGCCATGTTCACCATATTGCGCATATTTCGTATGTGCTACATTTGACAAGCGTGAAAAGACTCTGTACTCTATTGGTAGTGTCATGGGAAAGGGGGTACCAGGATGGTCCAGGCCGACCCATTGCTCCGTATGGAGCATATCTCTAAAACCTTCCCTGGCGTCGTGGCCCTGGTTGACGCGCACCTGAGCGTCAATCGCGGGGAGGTCCATGCCCTTGTGGGCCAGAACGGCGCGGGCAAATCGACGTTGATCAAAGTCCTCACCGGCGCCTATAGCCATGAGAGTGGCAGTATTATTTTCGATGGCCGCCCGGTACACTTCCATTCTCCCCAGCAGGCCCAGCACAATGGCATCAGCACCATCTACCAGGAAATCAACCTTGTGCCCTTCCGCTCGGTGGCGGAGAACGTGTTTATGGGCAAAGAGCCGCGCCGCTGGGGCTTCATCAACTGGCGCCAGATGCACAGCGAGACCGTCAGGCTCCTCAAGCGCCTCTCTATCTCCATCGATGTGACGCAGCCGCTGATGAGCTACAATGTCGCCATCCAGCAGATGGTGGCCATCGCCCGCGCTATCTCCTTCGAGAGCAAACTGGTGATCATGGACGAGCCGACCTCTTCCCTCAATGAGCGCGAGGTGGAGACGCTGTTTGACATCATTCGCCAGTTGAAGGCGGAAGGCGTCTCGGTGATCTTTGTGGGCCACCGGCTGGATGAATTGTACGCCATCTGTGATCGCGTGACGATCATGCGCGATGGTCGCGCCGTTGAGGTGCGCGAGATGCGTGGCCTCTCGAAAGTTGAACTGGTAGCGAAGATGCTGGGCAAGGACCTGAGCGATGTGCGCCAGCATGGGCAGACCGGCTTCAAGGCAGGGCAGCACCACGTGGAGCAGAATGTCGTAGTAGAGGCGCGCGATCTACATCGTGGCCGTGTCCTCCAGGGTGCTAGCATCGCTGTCCATGCCGGCGAGATCGTGGGCCTGGCCGGCCTGTTGGGTTCAGGCCGCAGCGAGGTGGCGCGCACGATCTTTGGCGCCGACCCGATCGAGGAGGGCGAGGTGGATGTCGATGGCAAGAGCGCGCACTTTCACTCTCCCAGCGATGCTATCCGTGCAGGCATCGGCTTCTGCCCGGAAGACCGCAAGATGGATGGCATTATTCCGTATCTGTCGGTGCGCGAAAACCTGACCCTGGCGGCCCTGCCCACGCTTTCACGCCAGGGCATCGTCTCCCGCAAGAAGCAGCAGGCCATCGTTGACCAGTACATTAGCCGGCTGGGTATCAAAACCTCAGGCCCGGACCAACTCATCCGCGAACTCTCCGGTGGCAATCAACAAAAGGTCTTGCTGGCGCGCTGGCTCTGTCTCAATCCCAGACTGTTGATCCTGGATGAGCCGACGCGCGGGATCGATGTTGGTACCAAGGCCGAGATCCAGGCCCTGATCGAAGGTTTAGTGGAGAAAGGACTGGGCGTTCTGATGATCTCCTCGGAACTGGAAGAACTCATTGAGGGCAGCGACCGTATCGTGGTGCTGCGCGAGGGCCAGACGGTGGCTGCGCTGCAACGCGAAGAGATCAGCCAGGATGCCGTGATGGCCGCGATGGCGCAAGGGCAGGACCCTGACCCTCTGGAGACACATACACAAGAAGAGGTACAGCATGGCGAAGCTTGATGAAGCCACAACTCCGGCGCCACCCCTACTTCCCGCCCAGCGCCGTTCCCTCGTGCCGGAACGCTGGCGGCGCCTGAGTCAAAACTATGGCGCGCTGACAATGTGCGTCCTGCTCTTTCTGCTGAATGCCCTGTTCACGCCGCACTTCATCTCATTCCAGACCCTGGGTCTCAACCTGGAACAGATGGCGACCACCGCGATTGTGGCGGTCGGCATGACACTGGTGATCGGCACAGGAGGCATCGACCTGTCTGTAGGTTCGGTGATGGCCATCGCCGGCACGCTGGCCCCCATCATCTTCCTGCGCATGAGCAACCCGATCGTAGGCAATACCCTGGCTATCGTGGTCCCGATACTGATTGGGGGCCTGTGCGGCCTGTTCAATGGCTGGCTCGTGACGGGATTTCGTATTCAGCCCATCATTGCCACGCTGATCTTATTTATCGCCGGGCGCGGGATCGCGCAGGTCATGACGAACGGCGCCGGCCAGGCCTTCGAAAACCCCGGCTTTCAGTTTCTCGGCCAGGGGAATATCCTGGGCCTGCCATTCCCGGCCTACTTGATGATTATCATCGTGGTATTTTTCGCGTTGGTGGTGCGCCATACCGCCTTTGGGCGCTACATCCTGGCGACGGGCGGCAACGAATCGGCGGCGCGCCTGGCGGGGGTCCCGGTGGTGCGCACGAAGCTGGCGGTGTATGTGATCACCGGCCTGCTGGCGGGCCTGGCGGGCCTGATTATTGTGGCGCTCAACGCGGAGGCGGATGCCAGTTCTATCGGCCTGAATTTTGAGCTGAACGCTATCGCCGCCGTGGCTATTGGTGGTACCCCGCTCATCGGAGGCCAGGCCAGGGTTGTAGGCACGCTCATCGGCGCGTTAATCACGCAGCTCATCTATACCGCGCTGGTGGGCAATAATGTCCCCGATGCCGTGGCACTGATAGTGAATGCCGCGATTATTCTGGGTTCTGTCTATCTCCAGCGCCAGCGCAAGTCCTGAGCGCGTGCATGGCATGACCATGGTAGATAAGCGAAATGGAGTCGTTATGGCACAGATGGTGACAACGAAAGCTGGCCGTGGCGCCACACTGGGCAAGGTGTGGGTGCGCAGCAGGGGTTTCTTACGGCAGCAGGGCGCATTGATCGCGTTGATCATCCTCGTCCTCTTTGCCTCGTTCCGCTATGATAATTTTCTCTCAACGTATAACATCTTTACGTTTCTCTCGTACAATACGATCTTTGGCCTGATCGCCCTGGGCATGACCTTTGTGATTATGACCGGCGGTATCGATCTCTCGGTTGGCTCGGTAGCCGCGCTGGCCAGTGTCGTAGCCGCGCGTGTCAGTCCCTATGGCCTGTTTCCCTCGCTAGGCGCGGTCGTCGTGCTGGGAGGCGTGATTGGTCTCTTTAATGGCCTGGCTATTGCATGGCTGCGTATCCCGCCCTTTATCGCCACGCTGGCCATGCTGTTGGCGGCGCGCGGCCTGGCGCTCGTGGCGGCCCAGGAGGCCACCGTCAGCGTGAACTCCCACACGGACTTCACCTCTATTTATACCGGCAACTGGTTTGGCCTGCCCATCCCGCTCTACATGCTTGTCGCGGCCTACCTGATCGGCTCGCTGGTGCTCAACTTCACACGCTTTGGCCGTCATGTGCTGGCCATTGGTGGCAACGAAGAGGCCACCCGCCTGCTGGGCCTGCCCGTGGAGCGCATTACGGTGCTGGTGTATGTCATCAGCGGCGTGCTGGCGGGGCTGGCAGGACTGCTGCTGGCGGCGCAAACCTTCACCGGCAACCCCAACGAGAGCGTGGGCTGGGAGCTGTCGGCCATCGCATCTGTCGTCGTTGGCGGCACGTTGTTGATGGGCGGCATGGGCACGGTCAGAGGCACGCTGGTGGGCGTGCTGCTGTTGGGCCTGATCTTTAACGTCTTGAACTTCGAGAACGGCTACGGCTTTATTAGCCTGAGTTCATACTGGGAGACGGTGATTCGCGGCGCCTTCCTGTTCGTGGTGGTGATCTTGCAGAGCCGCCTGAGCCGGCAGACACGCGAAAGAGCGGCGCCGATCAAAAAGCAGAGCGCAGAGTCGATAGAACCTCCCTCTTGAAAAAGTATATAAAATGCTATATATTTAGACATATGAAATTCTATAGAAACGAGGTTGCTGATGGCAGAGCATACCATATCCATTTCAGAGGCTCAGAGTAAGATCACCCGCCTGCCTGAGCAGTTTGACGAAGACCCGGAGGCTGTGACTGTTACCAGGCATGGCAAGCCTGTGATGGCGATCCTGCCATTCACTACCTATACATCGCTTCTTGAGGCGGTTGAAGCCCTTCAGGAGACGTTAGATATGTTGCGTGATGAAGAATTGATGGTGGTCTTCCGTGAAAGCGTCAAGGACCTGGCTGAAGGGCGAGTTGAGCCTCTAGATGATGCGCTCAAGGAGCTGGGGTGGGGATGAAGCGTTGGAGCGTGGAGATTACGTCGCGCGCGAAAAAGCAATTGGGCGAGATTACAGATGGATGGGTGCGAGAAGGATTGAGAGCCTATTTCCGGCGTCTGGAACATGATCCGGAGCTACAGGGAAAGCCCCTGCTCAACGAGCTTACAGGCTATCGAAGCGTGCGTGCTTTAGGACAGCGCTATCGTATTATCTATAAGATAGAAGCCGAGCGAGTCGTGGTTGTGATCGTGGCTATGGGCATCCGTAAAGCCGGCGATAAAAAGGATATTTACCGGCTGGCACAACGGCTGGCCCGTCTGGGTGTCCTGGATATATAGAGGCAGGCATAACGATTCAAGAGGCCCTTCCTCAGAAATGTATTGAGGAAGGGCTATGATTCTTAGTTCACCTTACCACTTTGCGCCCGCCACTTGCCTGGTGGTGGCGTTGAGGCGATTGAAGAGGTTGGTCGTGGCGATCATGAGGATGATGGCCGCGAGTCCCTGCTCGTCGTAGTGTCGAGCGGCCTCGTCCCAGATCTCGTCTGGCACCGCGTCCGCCCGATCGGCTAAACGGGTGGCAGCCTCGGTGAGCGCGAGGGCGGCACGTTCGGCGTCGGTGAAGTAGGGTGCCTCCCGCCAGGCTACTACTGCGAAGAGTCGCTCGTCTGTTTCGCCTGCCTTCTGGGCGCTGCGGGCGCCCGAGTCAACGCAGGCGCTGCAACCATTGATCTGGCTCGCGCGCAGGTGGACAAGCTCAAGCACAGTCTCCGGCACGCCCCCCTTTCTCGTGGCCTTGAGCAAGGTTTGTATGGCATTCATGGCGTCAGGAAGGATCATTGCTGGATTGCTCATTCGTGCTTGCATCATTGTTCTCCTTCAGGTGTCTTTGCTGAAAAGAATCACCAGCTTCATCTAAACATGTCCAACTGGGATGCTGAATATCCCAGTTTCGAGCGAGACTGCGCCGCCCACTTGCGTTCCACGGGAACCACTCTCCTGTCACATTGAGTGGATTTCCCTCGTCACTCCTCTGACGAAACAAAACGCGGGAATGTGACCGCTGGATGAACACGAATGGCTGGTTGTCACAGCGGTTGAGTCTCGCTCGTCACTGCAATGACGGAACATGATGAAGGAATGTGACTGATGGATAAACACGACTGGCTGGCAGAACGATTTGAGGCCGAGCGTCCCCACCTGCGAGGGGTAGCCTACCGGATGCTTGGTGACCTGAGCGAGGCGGAGGACGCCGTGCAGGAGTCCTGGCTCCATCTCAGCCGCTCCGACACCAGCGGCGTTGAGAACCTGGGCGGATGGCTGACGACAGTGACCGCGCGGGTGTGCCTCGATATGCTGCGCTCGCGTAAATCGCGACGCGAGGAGTCCCTGGATGCGTCCGTGCCTGAGCCAATCACGAGCCGTGAGGACGGGGTCGACCCTGAACACGAAGCGCTCCTGGCCGACTCAGTCGGTCTCGCGTTGCTCGTAGTCCTCGACACCTTAAATCCCGCCGAGCGCCTCTCGTTCGTACTGCACGATATATTCGCCATGCCCTTCGACGAGATTGCTCCCATCGTGGAGCGCTCCCCGACGGCGGCAAGGCAGCTCGCGAGCCGCGCACGCCGCCGGGTGCGGGGAGTAGCAACGGTTTCCGACGCCGATTTCACCTACCAGCGCGAAGTTGTCGACGCCTTCCTCACTGCGTCGCGCGCTGGTAACTTCGATGCGCTTCTCGCGGTGCTCGACCCGGATGTTGTGTTCCGACACGACAGTACATCCGTGCCTGTGGGTGCGTCAAGGGAGGTCCGTGGCGCGCTGGCCGTGGCCAGGCAATTCTCAGGGCGTGCCCAGGGAGCACGGTCTGCTCTCGTGAACGGATCTGTAGGCATCGTCGTAGCCCATCATGGTCGGCTGTTCCTCGTCCTCAATCTCACGGTCACACGTGGCAAGATCGTCGAGATCGATGTGGTCGCCGATCCCGCGCGCCTCCGCCAGTTGCGCCTTTCAGTCCTGGGCGACTGACGAGCCAACCTCTGTTGCGGCTCGGGTCTGTTGACTATCTCATATACCGCATCAAACAGTAGGCTTCATATAGGAGTCATCCCGTTCTCAAAATTCGGGATGACTCCTGTGGCTATGAGCCAAATTCAATGACACCGCGAATGTTGCGGCCCGCGATCAGGTCATCGTAGGCCTCGTTCACCTGGTCGAGCGTGTAGGTGCGTGTAATCAGCTCATCCAGTTTGATCTTGCCCGCCTGGTAGAGGGCCAGCATGTTCGGGATGTCAATGCGTGGCTGGCTGTCTCCAAACATCGTACCCATCAGGGTCTTCTGGTAGAGCACCAGCATCAGCGGCGAGATAGGAATGGCCTGGGCCGTGAACGGCGAGAGGCCGGCCACGACGATGGTTCCGTTCTTGGCGGTGGCGTTGAAGGCCTGCGCGATGGTTTCAGGAGTGGCGATGGCCTCAAAAGCATAGTCGACGCCCACGCCCCAGGTCAGTTCAGCGGAGACGGTTACCGGATCTTCGCGACTGGAGTTGATGGTGTGCGTGGCGCCGAATTCTTTGGCCTTCTCCAGCTTGAAGTCGTTGGTATCTACGGCGATAATCATGCGCGCGCCCGCCAGGGCCGCACCCTGGACGATGTTCGAGCCGATGCCGCCGCAGCCTATTACCATCACTGTGCTCCCCGGCACCACCTTGGCGCGATGGATCACGGAGCCGATGCCGGTGGGCACACCGCAACTGACCAGCACCGCCTTGTTCAGCGGATAATGCGGCATGATCTTGACCAGCGACATCTCGGACACCACGGTGTACTCGCTGAAACTGCCGATCAGGCAGAATTGCCCAATGTCGCTCCCGGAGCTGTGCATGCGGAAGGTGCCGTCGAGCAGCGGCCCATTGAGCGTGTTGGCACCCTTGTCGCACAGGTTGGTGTGCCCCGATGTGCAGGAGGGGCAGACGCCGCACGAGGGAACGAAGCTCATGATCACATGATCGCCAGGCTGGCAGCTTGTGACGTTGGGGCCGATCGCCTCAACAACGCCGGCCCCCTCGTGGCCGAGCGCCATAGGCAGATAGCTAGGGAGGTCGCCATTGATGATGTGATAGTCGGAGTGGCAGATGCCGGCGGCCACCATGCGCACCAGCACTTCACGATCCTTGGGGGCATCAAGTTCGATCTCTTCAATGCGGATAGGCTCACCGGGTGTGTACAGGACAGCAGTTCGTGTCTTCATCGCTGAATGTCCCTTCTGAAGTTACCTGGTCCCCGGCAACAGAGCCGGAGGCCTGTCAAAATAC
This sequence comes from Ktedonobacteraceae bacterium, assembly GCA_039937055.1. Taxonomy (GTDB): domain Bacteria; phylum Chloroflexota; class Ktedonobacteria; order Ktedonobacterales; family Ktedonobacteraceae; genus JALYTT01. Next base: position 7,488 of record JBDTHH010000264.1, read on the forward strand.
AGTTAAACTAAAGCAGGCACTGTGTCGTGATAAATCACATTATTAGTATAGTCTATAAAATACACAAGGTACAGGTTTTTGCTAGCGTTTTGTCTACTACTCTCGGAAATCGAAACGGTAGCGCACTTCTTGTGGCTGTAACGCGGAATGGGGCCGTGCGCCGCGCAAGCTCTTCGGTGCGCGCGACAAGTTGTTGCTCGTCATATTGCCGGGCGACCTGGTAAGAATAATGAGGATACGGCAGGATGACGGAGAGCTTGCGAACTCCAAAGTCCCGCTCCAGTTCGGCCCACAACTCTTTGATTGCCCGCGTGTGTTCTTCGTCCAGCAGAGATACCACTGCATGCATCTTCGGGTAATAGCCTTTTGCTCAGAAGAGCTAACCGATCTTCAGGACTGTCTTGAGCGTATGGCTCTCACTACGAAGAAAGCGGCCAGCGCAACAAGTGCAGACCAGGCTGGGATATTGAGGATGGTCCGTCCATCCTTCGCTTTGATCATAAGCAAAGAGAAAGAATTTAATTTGCTGAAGAAATCCTGCTTCTCGCTTCGCACAGTGCCAAGAATTAAAATAGTCGTCTGATCTTTGGTCGGATTTTTCTGTACCATGGGCCTCTCCTTTTTTGTGTTGTATGATTATCCGTAACTACTCAGGTCTGCTACAGACTTGTAGAAGAGCCGAAGACCGTGTAAAGTAAAGAGTATGAAGCCAAAAGAAGAACTCATCCACCTTCGAGCAGAAAATCAAGTGCTGCGAGACCAGATCGAG
>JBDTHH010000265.1:0-8133 GCA_039937055.1 Ktedonobacteraceae bacterium
CGCGTAGCGTCGTGCCCGTTTCGGTGAGGTCGACGATCAGGTCGGCCGTGCCTGTCAGGGGTGCGGCCTCCAGAGCGCCATGCGGGGTGACGATCTTGCAATGGGTGATCCCCTGGCTGCGCAGGAACTGCTTCGTAAGGGCCGGGTACTTGGTGGCGATGCGCAGGCCGCGCCGTTTATGGCTCTGGTAGTATCCTGCCAGGTGCCAGAGGTCGGCGCAGGTGCTGACATCGATCCAGGTCTCTGGCACCGCCACGACTAGCTGGCAGGCTCCATATCCCAGGTCACGCTCCAGCACAATGAGTTCATCGTCCTGCTCGTCTTCGTCGCGCGTTTCGCCGCCGTCTCCACGATGCTCGGCCAGGATATCGTAGCCGGTAATGCCAAGCGTGGCATCCCCATCCTGCACCAGCAGAGGGATATCGGCGGCACGCTGGAATACAACCTCCAGCTCTGGTATGCTCTTCATGCGTGCCAGGTACTGGCGTGGATTGTTTCGGCTGACCTTCAGGCCACACTCGGCCAGGAATGCCAGCGTGGCCGTCTCCAGGGCACCTTTGCCAGGTAAGGCCAGGCGCATCATATCAGGCTCTGCGTTCATCGCCACTCCTCTGCTGTGAACATAGCTCCAGTCGATGTATCAATCGAGACGGCACGCTCCAGGCCTGTTGCCAGGTCATGGGCCGTCACCTTCCCACTGCTGCGTTCATCCTCGCCCACAATCAGCGCCAGTGCGATCTCTCTCTTAGCGGCCAGTTTCAGTCCGGCACCAACGCCATGCCCCGTGATATCGACCTCTATCTGTCCTCCACGTTGTCGGATTGTGCGTGCTACTGTGAGCGCGTATGGGACATCTTTCTCGCTTACAGGTATGACAAGTGCTTGTGTAGTCTCAATGGCTATAAGAAGTACATGGGCAGGCACCAGTGAGAGGAGGCGCTCGACGCCAAAGGCAAAGCCACAGGCTCTGACATCGCGCGGACCGCCAACGGCACGCACCAGGTGGTCATAGCGTCCACCCCCACAGATCTGGGCATCAAAACCATCTTCATCCTGGCTGTGGATCTCGAAAACCAGGCCGGTGTAGTAGCTGACGCCGCGTCCAAGGGCCAGGTTCAGGATAATGTGTTCGTTGGGTACCCCTCCCTGGTTGAGGATGTCCACCAGTTGTTCCAGTTCTAGCAAAGGCGCGGCATCCAGTTCATAGCGTTCCAGCAACGCGCGCACCTCGTCGAAGACGGCTGGCGGAGAACCCGCGATGGCATGGAGGGCGCGCAGGAACTCCAGGGCGTGCAAAATCTGGCGGCGCTGTTCGCCACGCCCCATCTTCCACAGAAAGCGCTCAACAACCTCGCGCCGCATCTCATCATCCCCCAGAGAGATATGCATGCCACCGAGCAGAGAAGCGACGAGGTGGGCCTGCTCTATAGGAAGCGTTTCTGCGTCGGAGTCACCCAATGGTTCTCTTGCGGGTATGGCTATAGGATATAAAGCCTCCAGGCGCGCCTGGGCTGCCTGCTCCCCCTGCGGCGAGCGACTGATCTGCTCCATCAGACTGAGCAGCAGGTGGGCTGCGTGTTCGTCGAGGTGCAGGCGCTGGATGAAGCCGCTGGCAACGCCGATGTGCCCCAATTCCAGACGATACTGCTCGATCTGTAAGTCGCGCAGCATATCGCAGGCAAGCTGGATCATCTCGGCATCGGCATAGGATGGCTGGCCGCCGAAGAGTTCCACCCCAAGCTGCGTATGCTGCCGGTAGCGACCGCGCCCCGGAGCTTCGTAACGGAAGACCGGTCCCGCGTACTGGAAGCGCAGCGGCAACGCCTGCTGCTGGTAATGATCGAGATAGAGCCGGCAGATAGAAGCGGTATACTCCGGGCGCAGGCAAAGGTCGCGGTGATGCAGACGGAACGCGTACAGATTCTGCCATGACTCCTGCCCGAAACTGTTCAAGAAGAGATCGCTGTGTTCAAGCACGGGCGCATCCACCGGAGCATAGCCGGCCCGGCCCAGGAAGGCCCGCGCGCGTACCAGCACCTGCTGCTGCCGCTGGTACGCATCGGGAAGGAGGTCGTACATACCTCGCAATCGTTCAACGCGCTTCTTCATCTGGCTACTACTTCCCCTCTCTGACAATCATAGTTCCGGCCCCCTGATCGGTGAACAGCTCGCGCAGCAGGATATGCGGCTCGCGTCCATCGACGACATGGACACGCGGCACAGACCGCAGCGCATCGAGGCAGGCCGTGACCTTGGGGATCATCCCGCCCTGAATAACCCCCTCTTCAATGAGCCGCAGCGCCTCGGCCTCGCTCAGTTCCGAGATCAGCGTCCCATCCTCGCGACAGATGCCCACGACATTGCTCAGAAAGATCAGCTTCTCCGCGTTCAGAGCTCCGGCCAGGTGCGCCGCTACGATGTCCGCGTTGATATTCAGGCACGTGCCATCGGCTCCATAGCCCAGGGGGGCCACAATCGGGATGTACTCCTGCTCAATGAGGGCCTGCACCGGAGAGGGATCAACCTCGTCAACTTCGCCCACGAAGCCCAGGCGTGCATCCGCGATATGCGCCCGCACCATCCCGCCATCGGTGCCGCTCAGACCGATGGCATGGCCGCCCATCTGCGTCGCCATCAAGACCAGTCCTTGATTTACCTGGCCCAGCAGCACCATGCGCACAACTTCCAGCGTGACCTCATCGGTCACGCGCAGACCATTCTCAAAGCGCGTAGGCACATTCAGCTTCTTGAGCCAGGCATTGATATACGGTCCACCGCCATGCACCAGCACCGGACGCGCGCCCAGTGCGCGCAGCCAGACAATATCCTGCAAGACGACTCGTTGATGCTCCAGTGTACTACCACCCAATTTTATCACCAGCGTCTTGTCTTTCAAAAAATCGATATAGGGCAACGCTTCACGCAAGACCTGCGCAATCAGGTGCTGATCGTTGATAATCTCACCATCGGGTGTCTGCGAAAATATGATAGCCATGATATGACAACCTCCTCGGGGCTTGTGAATATCGCTCTTCCGGGTCTGTCAACCGCGCCCCTACGGAATGAGCGCCTGGGCGGGTAGCCCGGTCGTCTCCGGCAAGCGAAAGAGCCGGTTCGCGTTCTGAATGGCCTGGCCAGCGGCTCCTTTGACGAGGTTATCCAGGCAGGAGACGACGACCAGCCGCCGTGTGCGCGAGTCTACCAGCGGATAGAGCAGGCACTGGTTGCTGCCACTGGTCCATTTCGTATGCGGCGCCTGGTCGACGACATGCACAAAGGCTTCATCAGCATAATAGGCTTCATAAAGCGTGCGCACTTCCGCCGTTGTCATCTCCTGCCTCAGGTTGGCATAGCAGGTCGCCAGGATGCCGCGCGTCATTGGTATCAGGTGGGGCACAAACGTAATACGTAGCGGCTCCTCGCCGGCGGGTGACACCGCCTCCAGTTCCTGGACGATCTCCGGCAAATGCCGGTGGCCGTTCAGGCTATACGCACTGACATCTTCATTGACCTCGGCGTAATGCGTACCCAGGCTCAGACTGCGACCGGCGCCACTGACGCCTGATTTGCTATCAATAACCACGTCAGGAGTAATCAGTCCGGCCGCGCAGGCTGGCAAGAGGGCCAGGATGGCGGCAGTCGCATGGCAGCCAGGATTGGCCACCAGCGAGGCACCCTCGATATCCGCGCGATAGCGCTCGCACAGGCCATACACGGCGCTCTCCAACAGGTCTGGCACGGGATGGGTGTGCCGGTACCACTCCTGATAGAGGGCGGCATCATGCAGGCGAAAATCGGCGGAGAGGTCCACCACCTTCGTATCCTGCTCCAGCAGCGCGACCACGGCCTCCGCCGCCGCCGCGTGCGGCAGACACACAAAGGCCAGGTCGCTGCGCTCTGGCTCAGAGGCGATCACCTGCTCAGCCAGCGCGCGCGCGCTCGTCCAGGCGCTCAGGTGTGGAAAGACCTCGCCCAGGTGCTGACCAGCGGCGCGGCGCGCCGTCACCGAGGTCACGACGAAGCGCGGATGCTGCGCGAGGAGGCGCAGTAGCTCCATGCCGGTATAGCTCGTCACATTCACAATCGAAACGCTTATCATCTGCTTCGTGCTCCTTGACACAAGATGGGGACCAGGCACGGTCAACGCGGACCAACAAAAAAAGCCCTCGTCCCTAGTTCAACTTCAAAGGGACGAGAGCCAATATGCGTTGCTCCCGTGGTACCACCCCGCTTGTCACCCCGTGCTCCGGCGCAGATCTTCCTCACCACACTGTGACGAAGGGCTTGTGACCACTTTTAACGGTTATGCGCTGCATGGGAACCACCCATCTGTCCTACTTGTCCGGCTATCGTAGCTGGACTTTCTTCGGCAGCCGCTCACGAAGGGGTTCTGAGAAAACGCGGCGCGTCCATTCCGGCCTCCCACTATCGCCGGTTCGCTGTTGGCGGCCACGCTCATACTTTGTTCGCTCAGCGCGGGTCAGACTCTCTGTATTCTGTTCTTGCATTAAGAATAGCAGTAGATGTGTGGATTGTCAACAAACATGCAGACTGGAATCCTGCCCTTACGAGACGAACTGGTTAGTATACGCCTGCGCCAGGTCTGCCTCGGCAGGAATAAGCTTCTGCGCAACCATAAAATCAGCCATCGATTGCCAGGTCGCGCTATCGTTATAGCCCAGTTTCTTGCTCTGCCAGAACGGAATAGTGGCCTGCAAGATGCTCAGGGCGTGCGCCGTATCTGTCAGACCGGGGATGTATGTTTTGCTGATCTGTACCGCCCCGGCAGGGTCCGCGATGGTGTCTCTCAGCCCCTTCATTGTCGCCTGCACAAAGCTGCGCACGACCTGGGGCTGGCTTTGCAGCGTCTCTGTCGTGGTCACAACGCCATTAGAGATCAGCGGCTGGTAATCCGCCACGGTGAAGGTGCGTACGGGGAAGCCACGCTGCTGCAATTGCAGAGGCTCATTGTTCGCATAACCCATCACCGCGTCCACGCGCTTGCCGAGCAGCGCCGCTACCTGCGTAAAGCCGATAGATTGCAGGTGGATGTCCGCTAACGACAGATGCGCGTGATACAACAGCGCCAGCAGGCCCACGTAGGTCGCGCCAAAGGGTCCCGGCACGCCGATAGTGTGCCCCTTGAGATCGGCCAGCGTATGAATGGGCGAATTGGCGGGTACGATCAGGCTGACGGGATAACGCTGGAAGATCGTTCCCACGTTCACAACTGACAGGTGTTTGCTGCGCGCCACCAGTTCTTCGTCGCCGCTGACAAAGACAAACGTATTGGCCCCACCGATCATCGAGCCAATCAGGTCGTTGACGATCCCGTGATGAAAGGTCACATCCAGGCCGGCCGCCTGGTAGTAGCCCTTGCTTTTAGCAACATAGAACGGCGCGAACTGAATATCGGGAATGTAGCCCAGGCCAATGGTGACCTTTGTCAGCGTCTTTCCTGCTGGAGTACCGGCGTTCCCTGATGGGGTACTATCACATGCCGCTATTACGAGCGCGAGCAGTAGAAGCAGCGAGAAAAAAGGCCACAGCCCTATATGACGATGAATACGCATCTGCATTTCTCTCCATTTACCGGATTATGAATATATGTTGTGTAGCTAGTAGACGGCCTGTGCCAGCTTTATCAGCAGCCAGGAAAAGGCGTAGTACAGCGCGGCGATGACCGTCAGCACGATCAAGGTGGCGAACATGAAGGCCATGTTGTACTGATCTTGGGCCTGGAGTATCAAGGCTCCCAGGCCCTGGTCGCCGCCGCTGACAAATTCTCCTACCAGCGCTCCTGTAATAGACAGCACCAGGCCGGCACGGATAGCCGCCAGGATGGCCGGCAGAGCCAGGGGGAACTCGATATGCACCAGCAGCGACCAGCCGGAGGCGCCATCCAGGCACGCGGCTTCGATGAGCGCCTGGTCGATGGTCTGCACGCCCAGGGCGATGGTGATCACCATCAAGAAAAGCACTACCAGCATAGACAGGATGACATGTGGGACCAGGCCGTAGCCCAGCCAGAGCACAAGGACCGGGGCGATTACAATCGCCGGTATCGCCTGACCGGCGACGAGGTAGGGATTGATCGTGATGGCAACCCAACGCGATTTCGCCAGCCCATAGCCCAGTGGCAGCGCTAAGGTCAGCGCGAGGAGAAATCCCAGCAGGCTTTCCTGAACCGTCACCACCGCGCTGCTGAGGAATATCCCCGAATGCTGGCCCTCTACCAGACTGGCAAGCACATCTGCCGGAGCCGGAAGGAACAGCGGGGAGATATGCCCATACGTGGTACCGATGTACCAACTGAGGAGGATGAAGATTCCTAGTGCAGCAGACGGCAGGACCGATGTCAGCCGCCTGAGCGCTTTCAAAGAGGCCAGCGGATGTCCAGCAGGCACACCACTATGTGTAGGGGCGCCCCTTGCGCGCGCCCGGCTTGCCGGTGGCCTGCTCGCCGGCCCTCCTGGTGCCGGCCGGCGTTCCGGCGCCAGCGCCGTTTCGTTCGCAGGCGCACCTGGTGCATGCTGCTGTACCTTCAATAGAAGGGTTTTTGTAGCCGATGTTGTAACACTCATCATTTCCCTCGGTAGTTAGTTCTCCTGACGGGCAGCCCCAAAAACATAGGGAACCGTCAATCCAACTGACCTGAGGGGGCATGTGAGGGAGACGAAGGGGAGCGCCGCGAATCACGGGTGAGACCCATAGTCTAGCAGCCCTGCTGCGCTAGCGCAACAAGGCGTCTGATTCGTTCGCACGTATGCCAAACCTTCTCCCATCCGGACTGTTACCGTCGGCCTCGGCTTCACACCGAATCTGTCAGCTCACGAGCCATGATCTGTGCCCCTGAGAGACTAGCGGGCTCGGCAAGCGCCACCAGGCGCCAACCATACCGCCGGTCGGGAATTGCACCCTGCCCCGAAGGTCTTCTGTTAGTAAGTATGACACACAATGCTGGGGAAAAGCAAGAGATCATGGCCAGGTGCTCGCCTGCTTGTGAAATGACGGCGTAGTTCTCAATGGGCTGATATGGTGCCGCTGGCGAGAATGATGGATGTGTGTCTTGCATGGTCTTTCCCTGGGTCTCTCGTTCTCCCCTTTGGTAACCCACAGAGGTCAAGTACTCCTAATGGCTGAGCATCAGGCAGAGCATGTTTACTGCGCTCGCCGGATCGATACGGGACAGGTTCAGGACAAGGTCGTACAGGTCGGCGTCCCCCGGTTCTCGATGATATCCGCTCTCAAGATACCTCGTTCGCTCCTGGTCTTTCGTGTGGACACGAGATGCCGCCTCTGGTTGATCGACTCCTTCGCTTTGCATCACTGAAGCAATTCGCTGCTCAAGTGGCGCACTGATGCGTACTCGTAAAACATCGCGCCGCTCAGCCAGGAGAACCTGAGAGCCTCGCCCGACGATGACCACCTGCCCTTGTTCGGCAGCGGCCCGGACCACTCTTGCTACTGCTGCACGATACACCTCATCTGAGAGCACTGCTCCGAGTGGCGGAGCATAGGCCAGGGCGTTGGGATCGATGTAGCGCAAATCATTCAAGAGCCGAGTGAGTACTCCTTCCACATGCTCATCATGGGCCTCTACCTCTGCTTGATTCGTCGCGAGTGCCTGTGCCACGCGTTGCACAATGGCATGGTCAATGACTTGCCAGCCCAGGCGCTGCGCAAGCTGGGCCGCAATCTCACCTCCCCCACTTCCATATTCGCGCGAGATGGTGACTGCCCGCATCTCATTAACAGTTTGAAGATGTTCATTCATGACTTTGCTCTCTTTTCTTTGCTTGCCTCATGCGCATGGCGAGGGAGGCCGAGGAAGACATTCTTGCCACGCCGGATGCGTGTCCTACCGTGCCTCACCCTGTTCCAGAGGCATAGACTGAGGTGTCTCCATGTGAACCTCGATTAATCCTCGCAACCGGAAGGAGAACATCGAAACGAGCACGCCGAAGGAAACAGCAAAAGCTCCAAAGAGCCAGAGCACGGCGAGAGTCGGATTTCTGTACACGCATGGCCTCGGCGTCTGCGGCTAAATAATCAACGCCTCTTTTCAGAGTACTGGCCGAACGTGAGAAAATGCGTGAGGAGAACCGTTAGTCACCTGGGCCAGGGAGATTT
>JBDTHH010000266.1:0-3161 GCA_039937055.1 Ktedonobacteraceae bacterium
GGCTTGCCGCGTCCGCGTCAGCGCTACCCGGCGCGGGTTAACAGCCCGCGCTCGGTGACAATCTCAACGGCCAGCGTCTTGTAGCCAACCTGGTCGAACAGCACGACCATCTTATCGCCTTCGTAGCAGATCACCATCCCCTCGCCCCAGGCATTATGGATCACTCTGGTATTGATAGGGAAAGGCTGGTTGTTTTCATCCTCTACGACGGTAATGCCGGCATCGCAGTTATCGCAGAAGCCACACGGTTCAGCCAGCTCCTCGCCGAAGTAGTTCAAGAGAAAAGATACAACTCACCCGGATGGGTAGAGGTCGCATGCGCTTTAATGCGTATTCCTTCACATTGACTTTCATGTGAAAAGTTCTTATACTCTGTTCAGGCAACGCAAAAGCCTCATGAAAGGTGGATATTGCATGCAAGTACCCACACCCATTGTTTGTTGCGCAGCGAACTGCGGATAAACGACTTGCTTTGTGACTTGAGAGCCGAAAATAGATGCTGACAGAGATTTAAGCCTGTTTACTCTGTACAGGTTTTATTCTGACTCGTCTCAGGTCTTAAGTGGCAAGTAGTTCAATTCTTCGGGTCAAGTGAGTATTGTTTTTCACCTTTGTTGCCTTGTCTCCCTCACTCTGGCTTCTTTCTAGATGCAGTTCTCCTGCGCCTCATTACCCGCATTCCCTTTGCATTTCAGTATGTCTTGCTGTCCCATGCAAGACGAACCTGGCTATCCCTTCAAGGGTATCGCCTTCAAACTTTTTGCTAGAAAGAGCCTGTTTTATGTGTAAACAGTCATATTCGACAGCCACAATGGATCTTGTCCTTTTCTTTTGCGCGGCCTATGGTGTCGCGCCTTCGATGTCTCTCGTGACGTACAGCCTATCGAAGCGAAAGAAGAGATCCACCATTGGGAAAAACATATCGAAGAGTACCGCGTTCGGGTGAAGAGGATGATGCTCGACCGCGTTTTGTGCGTAAGCAACGTGCCTCTAGTGAAGAGGTGTTCAAGTGCAGGCACTGTCATCGTTTTGTCTGCCCGCCTGCTTCCGGCTCACATCACCGGAATCACTGTCCTTTTTGCCTTTTCTCGCGTCATGTCGATGACCGGCGACCAGGAGATCGCATGAGCGCCTGTGGGAGCAGTATGGAAGCCATCGGCAGCTTCCAGCGCCGTAAGGGCGAGCATGTCCTCGTCCATCGCTGCCTCGATTGCGGATTGGAACGCTTCAACCGCATCGCAGCAGATGATGATTTCGACCTCGTGCTTGCATTGCCAGCGCTCCCACCGCTGACGAGCAAAGAGGTGAAGACCCAGCGTCTGGAAGAGGAACGTGGTGAGGAGTTCGACAAGCACTATATAGCCTGAATACACTGAGAGGGATGAAAAACGAAGGGCGCAGGGAAGCTGACGCCCTTCGGCCCACCCGGCTAGAATTCACACATCTGGTTGTTACCCTTTTGAAAAATCGGTAAAAGCCATAGACGCATCTTGCAAGGTGACCAACTCATTTTACCCCTCGCGGGCTCCGAACATGCCCTTCACAATCGCCACGGCGTCGGCCGGCAGCTCCTCTTGCTGGCCCATATGCGCGGCATAGGTGGTCGTCTGCACGATGGGAAGTGTAAAGCTGAAGGTCGAGCCTTCCCCCGGCACACTGACAACCTGCATCGTACCCCCGTGCATCTCCACAAGCGCGCGAGCAACGACCAGGCTGAGTCCGCCGCCTTCCTGGTTTGTCATATGACGGCGCGCCCGGTAGAATGGTGTAAAGATGTGCGCCTGCTCTTCCGGCGCGAGACCTATGCCCGTATCATGCACTCCAATACGGAGTGTGTCTCGCTCTCTTTGCAGCTCAAGGGAGATGTGCCCACCAATGTGAGTATAGCGCAGGGCATTGGAGAGCAGGATGGTAAGCACCTGCGCGAGACGTTCAGCGTCCGCGCGCACCTCAAGAGGAACTGGCAGCAGGTGGAGCGCCAGCACGCGCCCACGGGCGTCAACCTGGGACTGGAAGCGCTGCGCCAGTTCTTGTACCAGGGTATTCGGATCGAACACGATCCGCTGCAGTTCAAGGCTACCCGACTCGATGAGCAGGAGATCCAGCAGGTTGTTCATCAGGCCGGCAAGATGCGTGGCATTTTTCTCGACATTGCCGATACACTCCTGCTGCAAGTCCGTGAGTTCCCCTAACACCTGCTCCTCCAAAAGCTCGGCGTAGTCCCTGACAAGCTGAAGCGGCATATGGAGGGCGTGAGCAGCCTGCGTGACAAACGCGGACTTCAGACGCGCCAACTCGCGTTGATCCGTCACATCGCGCCAGGCATAGTACCGGCCTATATACTCGCTCTCCGCGTCGAACGTGGGAAGAGAGGCGAGCGCCAGCTCGCGCTTGTGGGGAGCGATTTGCGCGATGATCTCAAAAAATGTGTGCTGGCGATCACTGACGCTGAGCGCGAGGTGCTTTTGAATGGAGGCTGGATCAGCAAAGAGGCCCTCAACCATGGCATAGAGATCCTGGAACGCGTGGCCCGCTATCTCTTCAGTAGGAACCTCAAAGAAGTCGGTGAAGCGGCGATTACTGGCCAGAGCATGCCCGGCAGGTGAGACAAGCAGCATAGCCGTATCCGTCGCATCTAGCATCGCGCGCATCTCGCCGCGTTCCCGTTCGACGCGCCCGGCGTGCGTTTTCAGGTCGCTTAGCTCTGCCTGTAGTCCCGTAACCTGCTGCTGAAGCGCTTCGGCCATGATGTTGAAGGCTTCTCCCGCCTGCTCCAGTTCCGGCAGTCGCAGTTTCTTCACACGCGCCGCCAGATTGCCCGCGCCGAACTTGCTTAACGCCTTCGTCAACAGGTTTAATTCATGTCCGATTCTCTGTAGCAGGAGGGAGCAGAGTAGCAGACCACCCACCATTGCCAGGAGCACCAGACCCGCAACACCTGTGAAAAGCGCACCAATCCACCCGGAGATATGGATCACGTAGCCTGCCAGCACAACCAGGAACAGCGCCAGAACCATAATACCTATGATAGAGACGAGAAGGAATCCAGGTTGCAGCGTAAGGCGGTAGCGCGTGTGCATATTGTGGGGGAAACGTAGCTTCATGCCCCTCTTCCTTCTTAAAAAACAGTCGCTGGCTGATCTGTTGCGCTATGGAGAGAC
>JBDTHH010000267.1:0-3012 GCA_039937055.1 Ktedonobacteraceae bacterium
GCCTGTGTCCCCTTCCCCGACCCCTGAGCGCCGATTAGAATGATGTTCACGTTTTTCCTCCGCTGGAAGGACGTAGGTGAGCGCCATTGCACACCTACAATTGACCGATGTGTAGGGGCTCAGTATAGCGCGTCCGCTCCAAAGCGCCCCTACGACAGGAAACCCCTGTAGGGACCCGATTTATCGCGTCCGCCTCTACGACAGGAAACCAGAATAGTTACGCATCACCATCTGTGCTTCAAGCTGCCGGAGGGTGTCCAGCACCACGCCGACGACGATCAGCAGGATGGTACTACTGAGCAACTGCGTCCTGGCCAGAAAGGGCATGACAGCCAGGATACCCAGGAAGAGCGCACCGCCCAGGGTGACACGATTAAGCACATCACTCAGATACTTGCGTGTCGTCTCGCCTGGTCGATACCCCGGTATATGCGCCCCCTGCTTCTGCAAGTTATCTGGAATATTCTGCTGCTGCCAGACAACGTGGGCATAGAAGTAGGTAAAGAGCACAGCCATCGCAAAGTAGATGATCCAGTAATAGACAAAGGTCGTATTGAGCAGATTGGCTCCTAGCCAGCCTGCGGCCGCTGCCAGCCAGGGAACGCTGCTCCCTACCAGATACTGCGAGAGCACCGATGGGAAGATCAGCATCGAATTGGCGAAGATCAGCGGGATCATGCCGGCACTATTGACCTGCATCGGAATGTAGGTGGTTTGCGCCGAACCAACCAGCAGCCCGCGACCCACCATACGCTTCGTTGGGTACTGGATGGGGATACGTCGCTGGCCCAGGTAGATATATACGATGCTCAGGATCGTCACCAGCCCGATAATCGTCAGCACGCCAATGCTGACAATACCGCTGCCGGTGCCGCCGGAGGACGTGCTTTGCAGGTATCCTTGCTGGAGCAACTGCGGCAGACGTGTTACAATACCGCCAAAGATGACGATAGAGATACCATTACCGATGCCATGCTCGGTGATGAGTTCACCCATCCACACTAAGACCATGGTCCCGGTGGTCAGCGTCAACAGGATCGCCAGGGACTCCAGCCAGTTCGGGCCAAAGAGATTAAAGGTCGTCGCATCGAGAACGCCTACACGCACAAAGATCGCGGCCTGGCCCAGGGCCTGTAAGAACGCCAGCGGGATCGTGATGATACGTGTGATCTGACTGAAGCGCAAGCGGCCGGCCTCACCCTCCTCTGAGAGCTTCTGCAGTGCAGGAATGATCGGCGCCAGCAACTGCATTACGATGGTTGCTGTGATGTACGGATAGACGCCCAGGGCCACGATCGAGAACGTGTGTAGGCCTCCACCGGAAAAGACATCGAGCAGACCGAGCAACTGGCCAAGGTCCTGATTTTTGCCACTTCCGAAGAGATTGAGGAGGTTGAGTTGCTCCTGGTGTGTCAACGGTACAGTGATATGGTCGAGAAGGCGAATAAGCAGCAACATCCCGAGCGTGAACAGAATCTTGTTGCGCAGGTCAGGAATAGTCCAGATACTGCGCAGTCGCTCCAACATGGAGGCTCCTTTCACGAAACTGGCGGGACGAGCCTTGCGGTCGTCCCACAACAAACCTGGATCGCCTTAGACGCGTTACACGTCCGCGGTCTGGGCCTGCGGCCCTGGCGCTGGCTTCTCCTGATCCTTACGTCTCTTGGTCTTTTCATAGACCTTCACCGGGATTATCTCAATTGTGCCGCCCGCCGCCGCAATCTTAGCCTGCGCACTGGCAGAGAACTTGTGCGCGCGCACGGTGAGCGCGTGGCTGATCTCGCCATCGCCAAGCACCTTGACCAGCCCATGACTTTCCGCGGGCGTCATCAGGTGCTGCTGCGCGAGTTCATCGGGGGTCACCCGCGACCCGGCCTCGAAGCGTTCGAGGTCATAGAGATTGACGACCGCGTAGTCCTTGCGGAAGCGGGTATTGCTGTTCCCCAGACCGCGCAGGAACGGCAGGCGTTTGGACAGGCGCGTCTGGCCGCCGTCAAAGGCACGGTGGATCTTGCCGCCGGTGCGGGCCTTCTGGCCCTTGGTGCCACGGCCAGAGGTCTTGCCACGGCCAGAGCCATGACCACGTCCCAGGCGTTTCTGAACCTTATGCGAGCCGGGAGCCGGCCGCAAATCAGAGAGTTTCACTGCCCACCTCCTCTACCTTTACCAGGTGGATTACCTTGTAGATCATCCCCCGAATCGCAGGATGGTCTTCGTGTTCAACTGTCTGCTGGAGCTTGCGCAGCCCCAGTGCGCGGATGGTGTCCTTCTGGTCCTGGGCATAGCCGATAGAACTCTTCACCCATTTCACACGCAATTTTGTCATGGTTATCTCTCCTTATCGCGCCTAGCGGCGGCGGTCACCGCCACCACGACGCTCGCCGCGTTCACCGCCGCCGCGTTCACCGCGCTCGCGGCCGCCCGGACCCCGGCGTCCCGGGCGGCTGTCGCGCGATTCCTCCTCGCGGGTGCTGCGCATAGCAGCAGCCTGCTCGGCGGCACTGGCAGCGGCGGCAGCGATCTGCTCGGCACGTTTCCTGCCAAGCAGCTCCGCCACCGTCTTGCCCCGGCGCGCAGCCTCTACCTCAGGTGAACGTAACTCGCGCAATGCCTTCATACAGGCATTGACCGTATTCGCTTTGTTGTTGCTCCCCAGCGACTTCGTCAGAATATCACGAATACCCACCAGCTGAACCACGGCGCGCACCGCTGAACCCGCGATCACCCCGGTACCGGGGGCGGCCGGCTTGAGCATGACCTCAGACGCGCCGAAGAAGGTATTCACCATATAGGGGATGGTCGTACCCACGAGCGGCACCTCGATCAGGTGCTTCTTGGCATCTTCCGCGCCCTTACGAATGGCTTCCGTGTATTCGCTGGCTTTCCCCATGCCATAGCCCACGTGACCATTGCGATCACCGACAACGACAAGCGCCCGAATGCTAAATCTTCGGCCGCCCTGGACAACCTTCGAGACGCGCTTGACATCAACCACGATCTCTTCCAGGTTTA
>JBDTHH010000268.1:0-2562 GCA_039937055.1 Ktedonobacteraceae bacterium
CATCGGTGACGATGCGCTCTCCTTCGCGCATCTCGAAGAGTGGGATATACAGGTCAGTGCGGTGCTTGCACATTTTCAGGTAACCCTCGTGTGTGAGCGTTAAGCCATAGAGGCCATCCTGGCAGGGGAAGAGCGGGCAGCCATCACATATAGAGGCATACGAGGTGCCAACTTTGCCATCTTTGATGATGATGCGCGCGCCATTCTGTAAGTGAAATACAGGGGATGGGGAGCCGATATTGCCTGGAGGGGCCGTCCAGGCGCTTTCCTCGCTGTGCCGCCTGACAATGGGGATCACCTCGTCCATGCTCACAAAATTGCGTTGCCAGAACTCGTAGCCTGGATATTCGTAATAGACCAGTTCGAGTATTTTGAGCGTGACATCCCCGATCTCCGTCACCAGGGCGAGCATTGGCTCGATCTGGTCAAAATTCTGCTGCATCAGCACCATATTGATCTGAATGGGAAATCCCAGTTGCTTCGCGGCCGCAATGCCCGCTCGCACCGCGTTGTACATCGCGGGCGAGGTCTGGGTCATGTGTACATAAGAGACGGGGTCGGCGGCATCCATACTGATCTCAAGGCTGCTCAGGCCGCTGGCTCGTAAACTGGGCGCGATAGTAGATAGGTTCCAGCCGTTGGTGATAATACGCGTTTCCCGGAAGCGGGTTGATGAGAACTGGATAATATCTGTAAGATCTTTGCGTAAGGTCGGCTCGCCACCTGTAAACTTCACCAACTCAAAGCCCATCTGACTCAAGCGATCAAGGATCCTTTTTAAGGACGCTGAGTCAAGATTATGCGCGATGGTATAGCCATTCTCACCCCAGGGCGCGCAGTAGATGCAGCGCATATTGCAGTCGCCGTACAGGCTGACTCTGAGATGAGGGAGACTTGTCTTCAAGCCCCCCGGTACCGTATCCATAGCTTCTCCCACGATAATAAAATAGAACGCACTACAAAGCCAGCGCCGATCCATCGGGTCCCTGCTGCCACAAAAGCCTCGCGGACGCGGCAAGCCGGGTCCCTACGCGGTCAGACGCGGCAAGCCCCTGCACGGTCAAGCATATAAACCCAACCTTCATAAACTCAACATTAACACATATGTTATACTTATAACAAGAATAGTCCGACAAGCAAGCACATTTCGATTTACACCAAGTAAGGGAGGAGACCTCAGCGATGGAAAAGCTTATTGCCAGAGGTCTGGGAGCGAGTTCGGGCAGTTATACCGGCCGCATTCGCGTTATGTCCAATCCAGACGAGCTTGAGCAGCTTCAGGCAGGCGAGGTGCTGGTGATAAAAAGCAGCAATCCGGCCTGGACCCTTGGCATGCTGAGAGCTGGGGCCGTGCTCAGTGAGTTGGGCGGGGTGATCTCCCACTCGGCCATCGTGGCCCGTGAAATGGGCATCCCCTGTATTGTGGGTGTGAAGAACGCCACATCTATCCTTGTCACCGGCATGACCGTGCGCATCGATGGGGAGAAGGGCGACATCTACATGGTCAGAGACGGCTAGCCATCTTTTTCTCGACCCAGCAAAGAAACGCCATGCAGCGTCTGCTTTCTCCCAAGGCACCTGGTATAGCTCGCGTTTCGCCTGTTATCTTCCCCTTCTTGACAGCACAAAACAACCCATAGGACGCCGCTTATGGGTTGTACCGCTCAGTTTTTGCGCCTAACGTCCTCAACATGATCTTCTGCGCGCTGGTTAAGCCCCTGGCATTGGTGATATCCATACGCTCATACAATCTATCGCTTCTCAAGGTATCGAGGCACTTGCCCGCCTGGACATCCCAGAGGCGGATGGTCCTATCATGGCTACCACTGGCCAGAATGGACCCATCGATGTTGAATTTCACAGAGTAGATTCTGTTTGTGTGTCCCCGGAGTTCGTGGAGACACCTTCCTGTGTGTACCTCCCATACGCGAATTACCTGGTCGTCCCCCGCGCTTACCAGTACCTGCCCGTTGGGACTACAGGCCACCGAATAGACCCGGCTGTTATGGCCGAGCAACGTCCGCAGCAATCGGCCGGTCTCCATCTCCCAGATGCGCACCGTTTGATCGTCGCTACCGCTTACGAGGAAGCGGCCATCCAGGCTAAAGGCCAGCGAATAGACGCGGCTCTCATGTTCACGCAAAACGCGCAGGCAGGAGCCGGTGTTCATCTCCCACACGCGGACCGAGCGATCCTCGCTACCGCTGGCCAGCACCTGGCTATCGGGACTGAAGGCCACCGAGTACACGCGGTTACTATGTTCTGTCAGAGTGTAGAGGCGCTGCTTTTTCTGAATATTCCACACCAGAACGGCTTGATCATCGCTGCCGCTGGCCAGCAACGTGCCATTGGGACTGAAGGCCACGGAGCGGATACGCTGCGTGTGTCCCGGTAGAGTCTCCAGGGCGATACCCGTATTGACCTGCCACAGGCGCACTAGCTCATCCTCGCTGCCACTGGCCAGCGATTCGCCATCGGGGCTGAAGTTCACACAACGCACGCGATGGGCACCGGCATGCAGGGTGCGGTTACAGGTCCGGGTCTCCATCTCCCAGATGCGGA
>JBDTHH010000269.1:0-3445 GCA_039937055.1 Ktedonobacteraceae bacterium
AGAGCCAGCGTGTCCCTCTGGCCTGGTTGCGCAGTGCCCTGGAAGACGCGCAGGATGCGGTACGCGCCGCCGCAGTAACGGCGCTGGCCATGCGCGCAGAGCCTGGTATCACGGGGCTACTGGAGGCGGCGCTTGAAGATACCAGCGATACTGTACAGCAAGCGGCTTGCCGGGCGCTGGGGGCGCGGGGAGGAAGCGCCTCCCTAGCAGCTTGTCGGAGAGAACGGAGCAGCACATTCCCATACCAGGCGCTTTACCAATGGATGTGCGGTTCACAGCACAGGCAGGGATGACAAAACAAAACGAGAGTGCAGGCAGAACAGAGGCAGGGATGATGATCGAATGAGCTGGATGGATACTACGGCTCCCGCGCTACGCCCAGGATAAGGTATGAAAACGCTTGAGATTGAAAGCCAAACAGACCAGACACCACTCGCCCTCAGCGGCTTGCGTCCCACGCAGAGAGAACTGACGGAAGCCCAGGACCTCTTTGATGATCCCGATGACTGGTTCGACCGTGTATTTGCGTGCCCGGTAGATCGCTTTGCCCACTGCCGTCTTGAGTTTGTACGCCATCTTCACTTGGGCGCTGGCGTCCTCAGGTGGCGGGTCTGGCAAGGGTGCAAAACGCTGCTGCCAACTAGGGTGATGGGGATCACGACCGGTCGCGACGTACGGCTCGATGCAACGCTTCGCACAGGCGGCCAGCGTTGCGGAGCCAAAATAGCCAGCGTCCAGCGCCGCCGCCTCAGGAGTGCCGACCGCTGCTGGTATGGCAGAGAGCGTGGGTTCGGCTTCCTGAGCGTCGTTGGGGTGATTGGAAAGCGCACATCCCACGATCAGCAGACTCCCCTGATCTACAGCAACCTGTGCATTGTAGTCTTGCTCAAAACCAGCATTCGTTGGATTTTTCATGATACGCGAGTCTGGATCGGTGAAGTTGTACTGGTCACCTGGGCGTGCTCCTGGTGTCGGTGGTGCTGGCGGGCGACCACCGGGACGCCGCCCCGTCACACGCTCCCGCTCCTTGCGCTGTGCCATCTTGGCATCATAATCTGCCTGCTCGGTTGCCGTGCGCTCCTGGGCACGAGCTTGCAGCACCACTTTGGCCTCCGCCAGCCGCGTCAGGCGATCTTCTCGTCGCGCAATCTCCTCACGCACCACCAGTCTATTGGGAATCTCTGGCTGCTCGCTTTGTTCGCTGAGGGCAAAAAGTTCCTCGACTTCAGCTCGCAACTGCGTTTCCAATTCCAGCAGTCGCTGGTAGCTCACCGCTTGGTGCTTGGAGGCGTCAGCATGGATCTTGGTCCCGTCCAAGCTGATTGTCCCCAGCTTCAGCACTCCTGCCTCCTGTGCAAGCAAGAGAACTTGCACGAAGAGATTCTTCAGTTCGGACAGGAACGTGCGCCGAAACGCGGCGAGCGTATCGTGGTCGGGATGCAGGTTGCCCGAAATGAAGCGAAAGGGCACTGACTCATACGTGGCGCGCTCGATCTTGCGCGAACTGAATACTCCGGTGGCATAGCCATAGAGCAGCAAACCCAACAACACTTCAGGGGCATACGGTTCCCCACCGCGCGCCCCATACTGGGCATAGAGAGCCGAGAGATCAAGCTGGGCCACACTGTCTACCACGAAGCGGGCCAGATGGTCGGGGAGCAGACAGTCGCCCAGCCGCACTGTCAGATCGAGTGCCCGGTCGTAGTCCACTTTTTTGAATGTTCTACTCATGCTCTCTAGTATACCAAACCTTCACGTACGAATGGACTGAATGACAAGCGAGCGTTGCCGTTCGGTCCATTCGTACGTGAGAGCCTCTAGCAAGCGTTTTATGAAGCGTTTTGAGAGGGCTGAGCATTCTGTTCCTCAGCCAAGCGTCGCAGAACTCACACTTCCCCAAAACAACGGTCTCGTCGGGGGGAAAGTGAACAAATTGAAGCTGATTAAACGCATGGGCTATGGCAGAACTGGATTTCCCCTGCTCCGTCAGCGCATCCTCCATGTATTGTAGGATATGACCATCAGGAAATAACCTTAGCCACTCGAAAGCTTCGTGCTTCTACAATTGTATCGCCTCCAGCAAATAATCCGAGAGATCCTTTAAAGGTGAAATTGATGCTTTTTTGAGCAACTTGCTTGCCATTAATAAGCAGAGTTAAGGTGCCTTTCTGAATTTTCACACTCACTATTGCAAAATTTTGTAGTGAGTTATAAATATCTGGATACCAAGGTGCTAAAGGGTCAATATCTCCAAGAGCGAATTTATAGTCAGAATTTCCATTTCTTCTCAGCACAACTCCAAATGATATGGTACCATATTGGAAGGCATCAACCCCAAGATGTTTCATTTGCACATCTATTTGAATATCTGTGCCATCGGCGGCATATGGCGATAGGAATAGCCCCCCATGGTCGGAATGAACTCCTCCATTCAGACGTTTTTGCCAGCCTGCTCCTTGCCATGCATTGAAATCTCTAGACCAATCAGTACTATAGAGCGTATGAGAATCTGGTTGGAGTGGAAAAGGGAGAACGAACAAAAAATAGCCCCCAAGAACTATGGCTACTAACAAAAGGAGAGAGCAGCTCCACTGCAATCTGTAGCGCTTGCGAGGTTGGGTATCTTTTCGATATACATCGGCTAAAAAACGTTGATACGCTTCCCTGTTCATTTCATGGCCCTTTCTAAAAGACATTTTACATTTGTCCAGTTTTTAGTAAGTATATCTCTCAACTTCTTGTGAAGAAAGGTTTTAAACTCACCTTTTCCTTTACATAAGTGCCAGTTTTTTCCGTGTCGAAACTCGTAAATCAGGGAATGAAATGGGAGCTTACCCGCGTCGTGCGTGTCCACGTGCGTTAGAGTAGCGGCTGATCTGGTCGCTACTCCGTTCTCTCCGACAAGCTGCTAGGCCTGCACCGCAGCACCAGAATTCTCCCTATCATCTTGAGTAGAACATACTTTGCCGCCGTGTGAGACAGCGACGGGACCTGCTCATCGATAGAAGAGTCACCTGAGAGACAGATAGTCTCCAAAATATCGTGGGAAGGACACACTCATGGGGCTACCAGGTCTGAGGCCATTGTGGGAAGGATCAATGAAGAGCGTGCAGGAATATACTCTTTCATGGAGGAACCGATTGATAGGTGGCTTGCTGAGAACGTCATACAGAAGGAGTGTGGAGACACATGAATGATGACAGCGCATGGGAGCAGCACTTTGTCCCAACATCGTTGGCCCATTTCATCATGGCTGGCGAGGGAGGGGTGTTGCTTGATCTGGGGAGAGATGAGTTTCTTGGTTTGAATCCTCTGGCCCAAGACATCTGGATGCACCTCATCGCAGGATATCCGAGGGGAATTCGGAGATCAACTGCTCTCGGCATCCCTCAGCTATCTCACCACCTCCTGGGAGGAGCACCGTCAGGACGAGTTCTGGCGCGAG
>JBDTHH010000270.1:0-6037 GCA_039937055.1 Ktedonobacteraceae bacterium
AGGGGATGGAAGATCACGACTTCATCAACACGATTGAGAAATTCCGGGCGGAATGTCTGGCGCAGACGGTCCATCAGGCGCTCGCGCTGCATCTCCTCGGCCGTGCCCTTAGCAGAGGTGTGGAAGCCGCTGGGCATTGTACGTCCCAGGGTATCGGTGCCGACATTGGAGGTCATGATCCAGATGGCATGCTGCGCGTCCACCGTATGCCCCTGGGCATCGGTGAGGCGGCCAGCATCGAAGACCTGTAAGAAGAGGTCAAAGACCTCTGGATGGGCCTTCTCCACCTCGTCCAGCAACACCACGCAATGCGGGCGGCGGCGCAGCTTGCCCGTCAGTTGGCCCTCCTGGTCGTGCCCGATATAGCCAGGAGGGGCACCCACCATGCGCGAGACCGCGTGCTTCTCCATGTACTCTGACATGTCGATGCGAATCAGGTGTTCATCCGAGCCAAAGACCTCGGCGGCCAGCGCGCGCGCCAGTTCGGTCTTGCCGACGCCGGTTGGCCCCAGGAAGAGGAAGACGCCCACGGGCCGGTTGCGCGGCTTCAGTCCAGCCCGCGCAACCTGAATGGCCTGCGCCACGCGTGTGACTGCTTCATTCTGGCCGATCACGCGCACCTTGAGGCGACTCTCCAGATTCAGCAAGCGGTCTCGCTCCTCGCGGCCCGGCGCGCTCACTGGAATACCTGTGCGCCCCGAGATGATCTCCGCGATCATCGCAGCGGTGATCACAGGCTCTTCGCCCAGTTCATCCCTATCGTCCTGCTCAACCGACTCATCATCCACAGAGAAGACGCGCGCCTGCGAGCAGGCCTCATCCAGTACGCTACAGGCTTTATCGGGGAGGCGCAGATTGGGCAGGTATTGCAGCGAGAGTTGGACCGCCGCCTGCAGCGCCTCTTTGGTAATACTGACATGGTGATGCGTCTCATAGAGATCGCGCATACCCGTAAGAATAGCCAGCGCCTCTTCGGGCGAAGGTTCCTCGATGATGATGGGGCGCAGGCGGCGCTCCATGGCCGCGTCCTTCTCGATGGTGCGGTACTCCTGTGGAGTCGTAGCGCCGATACAGCGCAGGCGACCACCGGCCAGAGCGGGTTTGAGAATACCCGCCGCGTCGATGCTGCCATCAGCGGCGCGACCGGTGCCAATCAGCAGGTGCATCTCATCGATGAACAGGATAATATTGCCGTTGCTCTCCGCCTCCTCCAGGACCTTTAAGAGCCGCTCCTCGAACTCGCCGCGATACTTGGTTCCCGCCACCAGTGAGCTGGCCGATAGCTCTATCAGGCGCTTGCCGCGCAGTTCAGAAGGCACCTTGCCATCAATCATGCGCTGCGCCAGGCCGCTCACTATCGTGGTCTTGCCCACACCTGAGTCGCCAATCAGGATCGGATTATTGCGGTCCTTGAGCATCAGCGCCTGCATAAGCTGGCGCAGTTCTTTTTCGCGCCCGATGAGCGGCGGCAATTGCTTCATGCTGGCCTGCTTCGTCAGGTCCCGTCCCAGGCGCTCCAGGACCGAATTGCCGCCCCTGGCTCCTCCCAGCTCTTGAGCGATGCCCAGGGGAAGCTCGACCGAGCCGTGATTTGAACTCATCAACGGCACCATCTCCAGCAGTGCGCGCGCGTTGCTCGCCATAATCAGGTCGATCAGTTGCACCGGATTGATGCCCAGTTTCGTCAGTAGTTCGTATGTGACCCCGTCTCCCTCGCTTAACACCGCCTGCGCGACGGCACGCTCGTCTATGACGTTCACCCCGGCGCTCAACGCGTAGCGCTCGGCGGTCTGCAAGATCTCCTTGCAGCGGCGCGTTGGCAAGACCGGCGTCTCGCTGGTAGCCTTGCCATTGCCCAGGGCCAGGCGAATGACCTCGCGCACCTGCTTGGGCGAGAAATTCAGGCTGCGCAGGGCATCCTGCGTGCAGCCGCCGTCCAGCTTTGTGAGGGCGATGAACAGGTGCGGCGTTCCCAGGTAGTCCTTGTGCATGCGCCGCGCCTCCATCAGCGCGATGGCAAGCAGCTCCTGGAGAAAGCGCCGGTCCAGCGGGTGCGCGGAAGGTGGCATCGAGGGCAAGATTGGATCATCGTCGAACAGCTCCAGGTAGGGATCTATGATGCGCTCCCTGTTGCCGGGAATACTGGTTGTGAGGCGCTGTGCCGGGTCACCATAGAGCAGAAAGGACATCCACGAGGCATCATCTGGCCGCCGCTGCGCCATGTTCGTCCGCGTCCGCCGCATCGCCTCTCCCAGCGCGACGCCGTCGGCCACCTCCTGGTAAAACAACACGGCAAATTCGCGCGCGCGCAACGTATTCACAGGCCAGCGCATCGCGACCACAGCCCCCGCACCCGCCTTGAGCAACTCGCCCGCCAGCCGCTCCAGCATGTCTTCGCGCTCCTGCTGGCCGGCTATGCCTCCACCGTTGCGTCCCTGCTGGCGCTCCCCTTCGTAATGGCTCAGGAAGACCAGCGGGCGGCGCGGCAATGACTGGAACAACTGCTCGGCCGCTTCGCCATCCAGGCGCGAACTGCCCGCCAGCGCTAGCACCGGCTCGCCACCGGAAGGTAAGAGTGGCAGAGGCCCGGCATAATGCACGACCTGCGGCGCTTCACCACCGATACGCACACGCATCTCCAACTGATTCGCCTGCTGGCGGTACAGAATGATGCGCGATACCGACTCAGGTAGGGTTGTGCAGAGCGCGGCCACCTCCTCCTCTGCCAGCGGGCGCTCGCCCGTAGGATTGACGAGAAACAGTACAGAAAGACCCTGGTTTTCTCGCCTCCCCAGTTTCCGCGGCGGTCGCTCCACAGGTGAGGGCCTCTGATCCCTGCTCCCTCCACTCATTAGCTTCCGGCTGATGCTCAGACGCTGGCAGAGAAAATAGCCCGGTTTCGACGCATTATCGAACAACAATTCCCAGGGGATATCGGGCGTATTCGTGTTGATAAGCAGGTCGCTATCAATGTGCCGCAGGGCTTCTTGTAGAGGAGAGGGAATCAGCATGTCAAAAAGGAAACGGCCCAATGTGTATACAGCATCATTGACCACTCCAAGCTTGACCGTCTGACGCTTCATCTCGGCGAACGCCAGGGTCTGCATATGCTGAGCGGCGGCCTGCAACATACGTCGCAGCCGCTCGCGCGCATCAGAAGCAAGCTCTGTACTATACTCCTGGCCCGCCTGAGCACTATCAGGAAGATCAAGACGAAAGCGATAGCTGCTATCTGTACGCATAATGCTCAAAAGAGCCGGTTGTTCCATGGATCTTCTCTTCTACAATCTTCCCTAAATGGCTTGCATTCGTAAAACAAGTATGCCGTACATTGAATCGGTGGCAAGAGCAGTATACGAGGCAAAGCGGCTCGGTGTCAATAGTAGAGACAAACGGGCTTTATATCCCTCAGGATGACACGTGAGGACAGCCACAAGGGATATCCCCCATATTCATACCGGCAATTGCGGGTAGCAAGCAGCGTTTGCTGAATGCGAGGATGGCAGAGCGGGGAGTTTGAAGAACATATCCTCGGTCATCAGATCATCGAAGTGCAGGCCTGGCGTTTTGAGGGTTGCGCAGGCCTTCAGTGTCGGCAGTATGGTCAGATCCAGTTCGGGGAAGGCGCCCGCCTGCCGCTGGACGAGCAGTGCATAGGGCTGACCCTGCACGGGCGGCACGTACCACGAGAGCGTCACCGTCATCGTGCAGTTCTTGGGCACGATGACCCAGCCCCCAAACATGGCGCGCCCAGGCTCGTCACTGGTTGTGTTCGTTGGCGGTCCCACGGTATCCAGCGGGTGCCAGAGACCACCGTTCTCGTTGGTGAGCATCGGCGAGGCCGCCCCCGGCTGGAATTGACCGGGAGGGCAGAGCAGCTCATCGCGCGGGTAGACACCGGTCAGCGGGCAGGTGCCCCAGCCGGCTCCACACAGGGGAGTACCCGTATCGAAGCCATCGCCCCAGAGCAGCTTACTCGTTGTCGGCACATAGATGCGCACGTAGTCGCGGTACGTATCGTAGCCATAGGTTGGCCCGGTCTCCGTCGAGGCCAGGCGAAGCTGCATCAGGTGCGTCGCGCCGCCGGCCGGGTCCAGGGTCACCGTATCATGCATGATGGTTCGTACATACTGCGAGGCCTTGGTGGCGTTGATATTCGCCTGCACGACATACACCCCGTCATGGGTGGTCGAGCGGTCCATCACTGCCGCGTCTCCATACTGCATCAACAGCCCTTCGGCCTGGGAATTGTTGACATACACCTGCAAATCCTTCGTCTTCAGATCATGCAGCGCCTCCTGCGCGATCGCCAGCAGCTCATCGGGCGGCGCGTGACGCACGCGGTCCATCAGCGTATGGGCCAACAGGGACGTGAAGAGCTTACGTGCCTGCGCCGGCGGGTCAACATGCTGCACAATCTCCTGTTTACGAATACCGCTATTGTCCTGCTGGTAATAGTGCAGGCGATCTTCCAGGTTCTGCGAGGTGATAGTGTCATTATAGCCAGGCATCGGAATCGGCCCGATGGCGTCCAGGATATGCTCAATAAAGAACGGCGTGAAGAGGATCACGCCATCGACCTGGTGGCCCACCTCGTGCTTATACTGCGCAATGGCGATCTGTGCCGAGGTGGGGAAGTCCGCCGACAGGTTCGAGTCGCGCAGACCCCAGTTGGCAAAGGGCCACCAGCTCCGGTACTGCGGAGGGGCCATTTGCCCCTGTGTGGGACTGTTGTCCACGTACTCCACAAACGAAATATCTTTCAGCGAGAACGACCCGACGCGCCCGGCATTGATCTGTAACTCGCCGTACTGCCCTGTGAAGCCCCCCGTTGGGCGCAGCTCGGCACGGTCCATGGTCTGCACAAGAAAGGTGCGCGGATCATTCACGCCAAGCAGCCAGCCAGCCGAGCCCAGGAGGGCGCGCGCCTGCGTCAGATCGCTGATGGTCTGCGGTATGAGCGGGAGGAACTGCGCAAGCTGCGCGCGATTCTGCGCGCTGACAGGCAGCGCGTTGATGGAGAGGTGCCGCGATTGGGCCTGGATATCATTCAGCAGCGGCAGAATATTATCGATGGTCTTCCCCACGAGATCAAGCATTGGCTGGGTGACCAGCGGCTTCTGCGAGTTCGTGAGCAACGGCCCGCGAAAGGATGGCGCCAGCACCAGGGCCGTTGAGATCAGCTTCTGCCCGATATCGATGGCATCAATACCCATCTGGCTGGCAACACGCGCGCTGGCTATCTGCGGACGAAACTGCGAAAAGTCATTGCTGACGGTATGAATAAGATCGGAATGCTCAAGGGTAAACTGCACCTGCTGGAAGTCCTTACGGGCGGCGCTCAACTCACCCTGAGAGCGATGCAATTTATTGATATCGAGGAAGCCTGTCGGATGCGCCTTCGCCCCGGTGAAAATCGTCTTGATGGTAAGGAGATGCTGCACGCCTTCAGAGGCCTGGGTACGCAGGGCAGTATACGTCATGTAGGCGTTCACCCCAAAGCCAATAGCGATGGCGCCCGGCACTAGAATGCCCAGCAATAGAACGCCCAGGAGCACAAGCGAGATGACGCGCTGGCGCCGTGTGCGCGGTCGCCACCGGCGCTTGCCAGTTCCGCGCACTCCAGCATCATCTGGCTTTCCAGCCATAGAGCCAGCTTTTTCCCGCGCAGGCTCCCCGGCATCATCACTACCAGCCCTGGCAGCCACCACATCGAAGGCAAAGCTGGCATGCGTATCCACAGGACTCGTTACGTCCGTCTCTACCGGGTCCTGCGCGCTTTCACTGTCCTCGACAGCCGGCGAACTCGTCTCGGCCGTCTCTACAGAACTCGCCTCCTGGGGAGGCACCACCTTCAACCTGGGTTCTGTATCTTCATCCTCCTCAGCTTCCGCCTCAGCAAAGTTTTCCACTCCATGCTCGCTGTTGTTGGCTCCCGCTTGTAGATGCTCGTCTCCAGGAGGCGCCGCCACCAGGTCGCCATTGCTCGTGATCTGTGGGCGATACGGCTCTTCAGAGCACGCCACCATGCGATCAC
>JBDTHH010000271.1:0-17934 GCA_039937055.1 Ktedonobacteraceae bacterium
GCTTTTTGCATCATTCGCAGCTATCTCTCCACGATGCGCAAGCAAGGTCGCTCTATGCTGGGGGCTCTGGCTGCTGTTTTTGTGGGCTCTCCCTACCCTGTCGCATGGGGACCTAAGTAGTTACCAATATAATATGGTATTAATACCTTTGCATCTTGAAAAGCGCGCGATGTATGTGTATTGTATGGATGTTGAATTGATGCCGGAACAATGGTTAATATTTGATTCCAATAGAGCATCGCCGTCTTTAGCCAGGCTTCATCAATAATATCAATTGTTGGATAATACAACGCCCTTGTAAAAGGTATGAGCATATGCTTTTCCTTTCACTAATATTTTGAAATACATTGGTTCAGTATAGCATACACATCTCACCTACTAACTTATTAAGGTACTATAGTACAATTTAGTATAAAAACATCTCAGAGTTCCTCTACATAGATACAAACACCTGAAAATCCTTGCTCCACGCGCGATAAGTCTGCTCTTACGCTCTAGACAAGGGGAGTTAGCATGGAAGCACAAGCAACCAGTTGCACACTTGCCAAACTCAGGCTATACTAAGACACGAAGAGATAGCGCGTTATCAGGAGTGTGTCTGGCTTATGAACCCATCGCAACTGAGCTTCGGTGTGGCCTTTATCGCGGGCGTCTTGTCCTTTCTTTCGCCCTGTGTCCTACCGCTGGTGCCGATCTACCTGGCGCAGCTTGTGGGAGAGCATCTACGAGACCAGCGGAGAGCCGGCGCGCCTGGCCACGTTCCTGCACTCGGTGATGTTTGTGCTTGGCTTTACGTGCGCGTTTGTGGCGCTGGGTGCAACAGCCAGCACGCTGGGCGGCTTCTTGCGCGCGCACCAGCTTGAACTGCGCGAGGTCGGTGGGGTCCTGCTGATGATCATCGGCCTGCACCTGGCAGGCATCCTCAAGCTGCCTCTATTCTACTGGCAGAAGCGCTTTGAATTTCGTCCTGCGCGGCCCAGCTATCCGGCCTCGCTGCTGATCGGCTTCATCTTCGCTATCGGCTGGACCCCCTGTGTCGGCCTGATCCTGGGCTCGATCCTTGGCCTGGCCGCCAACGCCGCCACCCTGCGCCAGGGAGTGCTGCTGCTGCTGGCCTACTCGCTGGGATTGGGACTGCCCTTTTTGCTGCTGGGACTGGGACTCAGCCAGGTGAGCAAGACATTGAAAAAACTCAAGCCGCACCTGGGGAAGATAGAGATGGCAACAGGCGTGATTATGATGTTGGCCGGAGTAGCGATTTTCTTTAACCTGCTTCCTTATCTGAACCACTATTTTAACCTGGGGATCAACGTCTAAGCCGGAAAAAGAACGGAAAGGAAACACAGCATATGGCCCAGCGACAGCAAGCGCTCACCCCGGTAAAGAGCCGGCAACTCTGGACACTGGCGCTGTGGGCTGTGTTCTATCTGGGGGCGCTGGCGGCGCTGGTGCTCTTGCCGGGAGGTTCGCTGCTGGAACGCCTGCGCTGGCTGGATAGCGGCATCTGCGCGCAACTTCCCACGCATTCGTTCTACCCCGGCGGAGAACGCCTGCCACTCTGCGCGCGCAACACGGGGATCTACCTGGGCTTCAGCATCACATTGCTGACGCTGTACATCAGCGGGCGCGGGCGAACGCAACTGCTCCCACCCTGGCCTATCGTGATCCTCCTGGCATGCGGTGTGCTGGCGCTGGCGATCGATGGCGTGAACTCGTTCTTTGTGGATCTGGGTCTACCCCATCTCTACCAGCCGCATAACCTGCTCCGACTGGCGACCGGCCTGCTGACCGGGCTGGCTATGGGTGCGCTGGTCCTGCCGCTGCTCAATCGCCAGTTCTGGCGCGAGTACAATGAGCAACGCAGCATCGCCTCGTGGAGAGCATACCTGCTGCTCTTGCCAGCTATACTCTTAAGCTTCTTCGCGGTCGCATCGCAGAGTGCGGTGATCCTCTACCCTATCGCGCTCTTGAGCACAGCCGGAGTCCTCATAGCACTCACAAGCGTGAATCTCATCGCAGCAGTGGCGGTAGGCAAACGTGACCAGGCATTTGAGCGTTATCGCGAGATCGTACCATTCTTCAGTCTCGCCCTGGTCTTCGCTATCGGTGAACTTCTACTCCTGGCCCAACTCAAACTGGCCCTGCTGGGTGCGCTTGGAGTGTAGAAAGGGATGGCATGTCCATCCCTTTCCTATACATCCCTGTCTGCTGCTATATCTGCTCTAAGTTCCATCACTACCATAGGATCGAGCTCAACCGGCTCCCCAACAGGCGAACGCGCGATACGCATCACGGCTTCACGCAGATGGCTGGGAGCCCGCTCGATGGTACAGCGTTCGTGGATCAGGCGTCTGAGGTATAAATCAAAACGGAAGCGACACTCACAATGTGAACAGTCCGAGAGATGCCGCTGCACTACCTCAACTTCCTCAACGCTGAGTTCCCGATCAAGATAGAGATGGAGACGAGCAACAGTCTCGATACAATTCATCATTTCTTTCTCCTCCTGCCAGGCTCGTCATAGCCTCTGTTCTTTTTAACATAATCCGAGGGACTTTCATTCCCACTCCTGCCAGGAGTACATTTCCGGTCCACCTCAAAAGATTAAACGAAATTCATACATATTCTTTCTTGGGTACCGTTCAATGAATGAATTATCTGTAATCGTATTTTATTGACATATATTGTTGTAACATGTATATTAATACATATGAGAAAGGATGTAGATATACAAGAAAATTTATGAAGCTGACTGCAATTTATAAAGTATAGATTAGCAGTGCTTCAATAAGGTATCTATCAATTTTAGTGAGTATATCCCATCGGCTCATGCTAAGGGGTAGTTGTAGGGCTGGTCATCCATGCTGACTCTCACAAGTTTAAGGTGGAATGCTACCCATGTGGTAACATCCATGTTTATATAGGCTTTTTTTATGAAAGAAAAACCGCACTTTTCACGTGCTCCTATCAGCACGCTTGAGAGATCGCCGTATCCACACATCAGCATCGTCATTCCTGTGCGCAATGAAGCGCGAAACCTGCATTATGTTTTGCCTCATATTCCTGTCATGGTGAGCGAAGTTATTCTTGTGGATGGGCATTCAACTGATAACACAATCGCGGTCGCCAGGCAACTCTTGCCCACTATTCGCGTGATAGAGCAGAGCGGCTATGGCAAGGGCGATGCGCTACGGCTAGGGTTTGCGGCTTGCACCGGGGACATCATTGTTACCTTAGATGCTGATGGCTCTGCTGATCCACGAGAGATACCGCATTTCGTTGAGGCGCTCAGGCGTGGCTACGACCTGGCAAAAGGGTCCCGCTTCATTCAGGGCGGTGGCAGCCAGGATATTACGCTGGTGCGCGGCCTGGGAAACGGCCTGTTGACCAGGTTCGTCAATATGCTGTTCTTCACACGATTCAGCGATCTATGCTATGGGTACAACGCCTTTTGGAGGCACTGCCTGGACTATGTATCCATTGATTGCAATGGCTTCGAAGTCGAAACCTTACTCAACTTGCGTATGCATAAAGCCAGGTTGAAGATTGTAGAGGTCGCTAGCTTTGAGTACTCACGCATTTATGGTCAAAGCAATTTACAAACCTTTCGCGATGGCTGGCGTGTACTCAAGACCATCATTAAAGAGCGCCTCTCTCCGACATCTCTCCCAGATCACCATCTTCATAAATTTGGCTATATGAATTCAGAGCAGGGAAGAGTACGAGATAGTCTTTCTAAGGAAGCGTAATAGGCTATGCAACGAACAAGCACCAGGATTCCTGTACTTATGTACCACAGTATTTCACAGGTGGATAATCCAAAATTCAAACAATTCGCTGTACCAGTGACAGCATTTGGCGAGCAGATGGCATATCTATCCCGGCACCACTATACACCTATGACAGTGACCCAATTGATGCAGGCACGATCAGAAGCGGGCCATAGCTTACCTGAACGGCCAGTTGTATTAACATTTGATGATGGCTACACCGATTTCCTTACCGCTGCCCTGCCGCTGCTGCAAAAGTATGGCTTTCCCGCGACACTGTATATAGCCACCGCCTTTATCAATGGCACAAGCGCGTGGTTACAGCGTGAAGGTGAGGCGGCGCGACCCATACTCACCTGGGAGCAATTGCGCGAGACGATCAGGTGCGGTATAGAGTGCGGCGCCCATAGTCATTCCCATCCACAGCTTGATATGTTGCCCTGCTCCCTGGCTCAAGGCGAGATCATGCTCAGTAAGCGGCTCTTAGAACGCCACCTGGGCCAGGAAATCTTCAGCTTTGCCTATCCCTACGGCTACTATAACGCTCAGCTCCACCTGTTGCTCCGGACAGCAGGATTTACATCGGCCTGCGCGGTTAAGCACCATATGTACACCGAGCGCAGCAACCCTTTCGCCCTCCCGCGCCTCATGGTCACAGCGGATACGAATATCAGCAGGTTCGCCGCGCTGCTAACAGGAGCCAGTTCATCGCCGGGCGCGGCGGTCCATACGCTGTATGCCCGCGCTCGCACTCCTGTATGGCGCGTTGTCCGGCAGTGTTCGACCTTGGTCACGCACTATATCGATAACAGGAAGAGGAGACTCGTTCGATGACGGCTCCTGATGTTTCTGTGGTGATTTGCGCATATACCGAGGAACGCTGGCCTGATCTGGTGGCAGCGGTGGCATCTGCGCAGCGGCAAAGCAAACCAGTGCTTGAAATCATCGTGGTTATCGACCACAACGCGCCATTGCTCGCGCGCGCCCGCACACACCTGGCACACACGGTTGTCATAGAAAATAGCCAGCCGCAGGGATTATCGGGGGCACGCAACAGCGGTATAGCCAGAGCACGAGGAGCTTTCATCGCTTTCCTCGACGATGATGCAGTCGCTGAACCAGACTGGCTGGAGCGTTTAGGTGCCTGCTGCGATGCGCCCTATGTGATGGGCGCGGGAGGCACCGTCCAGCCGCTATGGGCAAGCAAACGGCCCGCGTGGTTTCCGCAGGAATTCTACTGGGTAATTGGCTGCACCTACCAGACTCTGTCCAAACATCCACAGAGAGTACGCAACCTGTACGGCGGGTGTACCTGCATGAGCCGCGAAGTGTTTCAGGCGGTAGGGGGCTTCAAAAACGGCATTGGGCGTGTTGGTACCCATCCCCTGGGAGGCGAGGAGACAGAATTATGCATTCGCGCAGCACAACACTGGCCCCACAGAATCTTCCTCTGTGAGCCGCGCGCCAGGATTCACCATCGCATCCCACCTCAGCGCGCCAGTTGGCGCTACTTTCGAGCACGCTGCTTCGCGGAGGGCCTCTCCAAGGCCATGATCGCCAGGGTGGTAGGCAGTAAAGATGCGCTGGCAACTGAACGTAGCTATACCTTGCACACACTACCGCTGGGCATCCTGCGTGGCGTTGCAGACGCCCTCTTGCGTTTCGACCTGGCGGGCTTTTTACGCGCCGGCGCCATCATCACAGGGTTCGCCATCACAGCAGCGGGCTATGTGGTAGGCAGCCTTTCCACACATGCTAACAAGGGGCAAACACGTCTGTGAAAATACTATGCCGGTGGCTCAAAGCGAATAGTGTGATGTTAACAAATGCCGGATCACTGATCGCGGCGACGCTGGTCACATCACTTCTTGGCTTTGTCTACTGGTGGGTAGCGGCCCGGCACTTCACTCCAGAGGATATAGGCATGGCCTCCGCCTCGCTCTCAGTTATGGCGCTGCTGGGGAATTTCTGTATCCTGGGATTAGGCACGCTATTGATTACCGAATTAGCGCGCCAGCCAGGACGGGAAGGCTCGCTGATAAGCACCGCGCTACTGGTGGTTGGGACTGTGGCGGGATGCGCCGGGTGTCTATTTGCGATCATCGCGCCCTCTATCTCGCTTGACCTCACGCCTCTGGGAGTCAATCTCCCACACATACTCGTATTTGGCGTAGGAGTCAGCCTCACCGCGATGACCATGGTCCTTGACCAGGCTCTGATTGGCCTCCTGCGCGGCGAGTTGCAACTGTGGCGCAATACGCTCTTCGCTAGCGCCAAGCTCGTGATCCTCTTCTTAGGAAGCTTGTGGCTTGTCAGGCGCCAGGGAACGACAATCTACGCGACATGGGCTACCGGCAATATCATCTCCCTGGGGGCCCTGGCTGTCTATACGCTGTTCAAGCAGGGCTGGCGAGGCAGAAACTATCTACCGCAATGGGGACTGGTGCGCAAGCTCGGGCGCGCCGCTCTCCAGCACCACCTGCTCAATCTGACGCTCCAGGCGCCGACGCTCATGCTGCCAGTACTTGTTACTATCTTGCTTTCGGCGCGCATGAATGCCTGGTTCTATGTATCGTGGATGATTGCAAGTTTTGTGTTCCTGATCCCCAACGCCCTTACTACCGTCCTGCACGCGATGAACTCCGCCACGCCCGCGCTGTTGGCGCACAAAGCACGCATGACCATCAGCCTGGCATTCGGCACAAGCGTGCTCGCAATCTGCACATTACAGGTTATAGCACAGCAGGCACTGAGTTTATTTGGCAGTGTCTACGCGGTGCAGGCGACCGGGAATCTGCATATCCTGTTGCTGGCCGCCTTCCCACTCATTATCAGAACTCATTATATATCGATATGTCGCATCCAGGATAGAATAGCGCCCGCCATGCTGGGCATGCTTCCTGGTACCCTGCTCGAATTGCTAGCAGCGGCGCTCGGCGGCTATCTCGGAGGCTTATCCGGCCTAAGTACTGGCTGGGTCATGGCCATATACGTGGAGTCACTCTTCATGCTGCGCACCGTCTGGAAGGCTACCCAATCCACAGCAAGCCCTTCACTGCCAACAATCGCGGAAGCGGCCTGGCTGCTGGAGACACCCCCGTTTCCTGCCGGTCCAGAGATGATCTGGCTGCTGGAGACATCCCCCCTGCCTGCCATCTGGTTAGATAGCAGGCAGCGAGATAGCAGGAACGACCACCAGCAGGGCATGCAACGGCGCAAGAGTAGTTACGGCACACAACGGCGTCTCAAGCCTCCACGGTTAGTGCGCTACAGCCCATACGCGGGCGATGCATATATAGCAGACAAAAAAGAGGCATAATTTCATGGCTGAAGAAATACATAGACTGAAAATACTGATGGTGACGCCACGCTACTTTCCCTACATGGGGGGCATCGAAACGCATGTCCACGAAGTCGGGCGGCGGCTGGCGCGTCATGGGGCCGATATTACGCTACTGACAACCATGCCGTATGGTTTTCCCACACCGCCCCACAGGCGCGACAATCTTGAAGGCATGCGTATCATTCGTGTTCAGGCGTGGCCTCGACAGCGAGACTATTATTTCGCCCCGGAGATCTATACCACGATCACGTGTGGCACGTGGGACCTCATCCATTGCCAGGGATGCCATACCTGTGTGCCGCCAATGGCTATGCTCGCGGCCAACAAAGCCAGCATTCCCTACGTTGTCACATTTCACACGGGGGGCCACTCGTCGCGCCTCCGCAGCAGCATACGCGGCATGCAATGGCGGCTGCTTCGTCCCCTGCTGGCGAACGCCTCAAGGTTGATTGGCGTATCACGCTTCGAGGCCAACTATTTTCGCGATACGCTCCATCTTCCAGCGCAACAATTCTCCGTCATCTCCAATGGAGCGACGTTACCAGACATCCCAGCGCCTCCCCAGAGAGCGGAGGCGACCCGCACGATCATCTCAGTGGGGCGGCTGGAGCGCTACAAAGGACACCAGCGCATCATTATCGCTTTTCCAAAGATTCGCGAGCGCTACCCTGAGGCGCGGCTCCTGATCTTAGGGACCGGTCCATACGAAGCCAGCTTACGCGCGCTGGCGCGGCGCGCCGGAATTGCTGAATCCATGGAGATCCGCGCCATTGCGGCCGGTAACCGTCAGGAGATGGCTGAAACACTGGCGCAGGCAGCGCTCGTGGTATTGCTCAGCGAATATGAGGCGCATCCGATAGCCGTCATGGAGGCGCTGGCCCTGCAACGCCCGGTATTGGTCACGGATACATCGGGCCTGCGGGAGCTAGCGGAGCAAGGACTTGTGCGGGCGCTGGCCCTGGATAGCACCCCCCAGGAGATCGCACAGGCGGCCCTCCAGCTTATTGAGGCGCCCCCCCGACCTCAAACACAGCTCGCTTTGCCTACCTGGGACGATTGTACCAGGCAGGTGGAGACGATCTATAGCATGGTTACCAGGAGGGAGCGATGCGCATCTTAATGCTGGCGCAATTCTACCCACCAATCATCGGTGGAGAAGAGCGGCATGTACGCAACCTCAGCATCGAACTGGCGGCACGTGGTCACCATGTAGCCGTCGCGACACTCTGGCACGAGGGCCTGGCAGAGGTTGAGGTCGAGCAGGGCGTGCGTATCTATCGCGTACGCGGGTCGATGCAGCGCATAGCGCGCCTTTTTAGCGAAAAAGGGCGGCAGCATGCACCGCCCTTCCTCGATCCGGAAGTGTTATGGGCGCTACGCGACATCATCAAGCGCGAACGACCCATGATCATTCACGCGCACAACTGGATCGTCCACTCTTTTCTGCCGCTCAAAGCCTGGAGCAAGGCCAAACTCGTTGTCACCCTCCATGATTACAGCCTCCTCTGCGCCATCAAGAGGCTGATGTATCAAAACATGGTATGCACAGGTCCCCGTCCCTCGAAATGCCTGGCCTGCGCCAGCGCGCATTATGGACGCGCCAAGGGTAGCGCAACGACGCTGGGTACTGCCTTCTCGCGCGCACTGGAGCAGACAGCGGTGGATATGTTCCTCCCGGTAAGCCAGGCAGTCGCCGAAGGCACACAACTGGCTAAACACAGGCTTGCGTACCGGGTCATACCGAACTTCGTCCCAGATATGCTGGAGACAGAGGATGATGCCACACATCCCCTTCTAGAACAGCTTCCCCAGGAAAACTACCTGCTTTTCGTGGGCGACATTGTGCGCGATAAGGGCGTGGAAGTACTATTTGAGGCCTACAGCGAGATGCACAACGCTCTGCCGCTTGTCCTTATAGGGCGGCCAGGCGAACGTCTTTCCATAGATACACCTCAAAATACCGTGAATTTACGAAGTTGGCCTCATGAAGCCGTCATGGGCGCGTGGCGTCGCTGTACTATCGGATTGGTCCCTTCTATATGGCCTGATCCCTGCCCGACCGTCGCTATGGAGGCCATGACTATGGGCCGGCCGGTGATCGCTTCACGCATCGGTGGATTGGTAGATATCATTAGCGATGCTCAAACGGGCCTGCTGGTGGCGCCAGGCGACCCACGCGCCCTGCGGGCAGCCATCCAATGCTTACTGGATGATCCGGCGCGCAGAGAGCATATGGGCTGCATGGCAAAACACAGAGTCGCTGAATTCCAGGCACGGACGGTCGTGCCGCGTATCGAGCAGGTCTATGAGGAGGTGTGGCACTCATGAAGCTCAGCATCTCTCAACTCTCTCCTCCCTATAATAAGCTTCCGTTATGGATACAGCATCTTCTCAACACTATACTTCAGCGAGCACAGGATACATACCCGGAGCAGTACAGCGCCGGCAGCCAGTCAGCAGCCAGAGTCCGGTCTCTCACCTGGCGCTGGTTGCCGCTCCTGACGCTGACACAGGCGCTGGGGATGCTCCTCGTGGCCTATGCTTTCACACGTTCACGCTCTGGAGGCTCAGACCTGACGCCTTTTTTCCTGGCAGGTGTGCTGCTCATTTTTATACCAACCGCCGCGCGGCTGCTTACACCAGCAGCCGCGCGCTCTGAACGCATCGCGCTCCTCTGCCTGGCCGGATTGAACTACTACCTGGTAAAGGTGCTTACCAGCCCGCTCTCCTTTGCCTTTTTCGACGAATTTTTACACTGGCGTACCGCGGATGATATCGCCAGCAGCCAGCACCTCTTTCACACCAATACCCTGCTTCCGGTCAGTCCCTACTATCCTGGGCTTGAAATCGTAACCAATGCCTTGAGCACCCTCAGCGGCCTGAATAGCTTCTATTCAGGACTGACCATCATTGGGATGGCGCGTCTCATGATGATAGGAGCGCTCTTCCTGCTAAATGAGCATCTGCTCAGGTCGCCCCGCGCGGCAGGGATCGCCACGCTGATTTACATGGCCAACCCCCATTTTCTGCTATTCGACGCGCAATACGGCTATGAATCGTTAGCCCTCCCGCTGATGACATGTGCGCTGGTGATCATGGCGCCGCAGCAAAGCATCGCGGCCCGCCTGGCGCGTCTGGAGCCTCTCGTGCCATTTGTGAAGTTTTCAGCGCTGCACCGTAGAGGATTGAACAGCCGGCTGCGCTGGATGACACTGGCAACCTGGATCATTGTAAGCGCGGTCGTTCTGACGCACCATGTCACCGACTTTTTCTTCGATGGACTGCTTATCGCCTGGCTGGTAATGTGTGCCTGTATGCGCCCCACGCCCCTGCGGCGCACGCGCCTGGCATGGACGGCGCTGTTCGCATTGGGCGCATCCATGATCAGTAGCGTATGGATTGGCAATCCGGTTGTGGCATACCTCTCCGCGTTTTTCGGAGAG
Source organism: Ktedonobacteraceae bacterium (assembly GCA_039937055.1). Taxonomy (GTDB): domain Bacteria; phylum Chloroflexota; class Ktedonobacteria; order Ktedonobacterales; family Ktedonobacteraceae; genus JALYTT01. The sequence goes on from JBDTHH010000271.1 coordinate 10,557, forward strand.
GCGCTGCAAGAGCTTGGACAGGTACTGACCAATACTGGACCGGCCCGGCAGCTCTTCGTCACGTACTCCGGCCCACCCACACCTCTATGGGAGCGCATCATCACAATCTCATCCACAGGCATGCTTCTGCTCTGCCTCCCCTTCGGTCTGCTCTGTCTCTGGCAGCGGTACCGTTCTCATGCCCTCTGCACTACCTTTGGACTCATCGCGCTCTGCTACCCGCTCAGCCAGGTCTTTCGCTTTACCGACACCGGCGCCGAACTGACAGACCGCGCGGCCGCGTTTCTCTTTATCCCGCTGGCTACCACCCTGGCAATCTTCATCGTCCAGTTCTGGCCCCTCCAGCAGTTAAGTCGAATGAAAATGCTGGTGATCACTGCCGCGCTGACAGTGCTATTTCTGGGTGGCACACTTCTCGGCACAGGCCCTGCTTCTGCGCTCTTACCAGGACCCTATGAAGCCATCGCCGACTCACGTTCTATCGAACCTGAAGGCATACAGGCAGCGCTCTGGGCGCATGGATACCTGGCGGCCGGCAATCGTATCGCCACCGATCGCATCAATCAAATCTTGATGGGTACCTACGGGGATCAATATATCGTGAGCACAACCCAGGATAAGATAGATGTATCGCCCGTTTTCTTATCGGCTCGTCTTTCCCCCGACGACATCGCCATCCTGCGACAGGGGGCCATACACTATCTTGTCGTTGATCTACGCCTGACCCAATCACTGCCGGTATTAGGCTTTTACTATGAGCAAGGAGAGCCCGAAGGCCTGCACCACAGCACCCCTATCAGTGTGCAAGACCTGGCAAAATTTAGCACGCTGCCAGGCATCAATAGAGTGTTTGACAGCGGAGATATCGTGATCTATGATGTAGGAGGATTCATCCATGCGCCTGAAAAATCTTGACCTGCTTGTAGCAATGGGTATCGCGGCAGCGAATGTGGTCTGGGCGCTGCTTCCCGCTCGTATCCCTGGGGTAGGCATCGGGCTTGCACTACCTCTGGTCCTCATATTACCTGGCTATACGCTGAACGAAGTGCTGTTTCATGGCCGATCTTCTGATATTTTTCAGCGCCTGCTTTTTAGTGCCGGGTTGAGTGTAGCCGTTGATATCGTCACTGGCTTCATGCTCAACCTGTTGCCTACCGGCTTACAGGCGCCCTCATGGGCGGTAGCGCTCAGCCTCTTCACGACGATTTTTTCGCTCCTGGCCGCACGCCTGCGTCAGAAAAGCTCTCTGCCCAGGACAGCACGACCCTGGCCGCGCGTTGCCATTCATGCATATATCCTGTTTGGACTGGCTATTGCTGTAACCATCTTCTCTCTCCAGTATGCTGCTGCCGGGGTCAGTCAGCAGCCGCATCCGGGCTTTACACAGTTGTGGATGCTCCCGGCACCCCGGACAGGCAGCACCTGCACCGTCAGCCTGGGGATACGCAGTTTTGAAGCCGCCCCCGTCACCTATAGCATCACCATAACCGCCAATGGCACACCAATCTCTCGCTGGTCGCCTATCGTGCTGGCTCCACAACAAGCATGGGAGCACGTAGTCCCTGTAATGCTACACACCGAAGGTGAGATCTACCTGCAAGCACAGCTTTACCGGTTAGATGCGCGGGAAAGTGTCTACCGGAAGACCAACCTGCTTCTGCACCCGCTGGCCAGGGGCAACGATGGCAGGGTGCAACCCTGTGGAACATAGCAACGCCTCTGCCTCTTGCTGGCGAACGGAGTTATCCCGCGGGAGACACCTTTGAATAGAGACTCACGACACCTGATAACGAATACCCCTTCACACGATACCATACGGAGCCTGAGGGCCTGGTTCTATCAGTCCAGGGGGTAGTATTATCGGTCGCACACTGATTGCAGACCACGGTCCATGGTCCAGTGGCACCCACTACAGAGCGTTCCACGGTATAGATATACGCGCCGGCAACTCCACGCCACGCAATGCGCTTTCCGCTTACAGATGTGATAGCAGGCGCATCAGGAAGGACCATGGCCGGGACTGAGAGGCTACGCATAGCATAGGCATGAGCAGTCAGGAGGGTGACGCGAGTACGCATCTGGGGCGTATCACCCGGATAATGTAAGGTGTAGTGTTCATTGTGAGGCACAAAGCCATAGCTATCGTCATGAGGGAACAGCGACCAGTAGAGATCACCGGCGGCGGCGCTGTGCTCTATCGCAGGCAAGAAAAGGCCGAGCGCATCGCCGCCGCTGGTGTTCCAATCATACTCATCGGCAATAAAGACCTTGTTGGCCGCCTGCGCCTGGCTCACCTCCGTTTGAAACGCGGAAATAGTGGGAGGATAGTAGTGTCCAGAAAAGATATCAAGCTCATTGATGTGCAGATCGGGCAAGAAGTTTGCCGTATCAGAGGGCTGCTCATAATTTCCATCTACCAGCAGGTGATGGGTATCCAGACCCTTGATATACGTGGCGATCTTCTGTACCCAATTAGAGGGCGCCGATAATTCGTTGCCAGTCTCCCAGGCCAGGATCGTCGGGTCATCTTTGTAGGCAACGCCGTTATACCTGTTCACGTGGTTCAAGATGACACTGATATAGGCTTCGAAATCACCGATCACCTGGGGGTCAGAATAAAACAGCTTCTCATTAGAAAGACCGCGCCAGGTAGTAAAGGTATGTTTGCCGCCATGGTAATAGTGCCAGTTATCTACGAGTGGAATAATCAATCTGATGTGATGCACGCGTGCGCACGCGATGGCATAGTCGATGGATTGCAGGGCAAGCTGGTTAAACACACCCAGGCGCGGTTCGACGCAGATAGTACACCCAACCGATATACCCAGGGTATGACTGCGCACGACGGTGGCGCCCATTATCTCGGCAGTTGCCAGGGCATCATCGACTCTAAAATGACTGGGGTACGCGTTGCCGTTATCTGTCTCCTGCATCCCCAGCCAATAAATATTGGGACCCGAGAAACGAAATTGTTTGCCAGCGAGCATCAAGGAGCTTCCTGAGCGTGTGACAAAGAAGGAAGCGGTCTGAGTGGCAGATTTATTGCTTATTTTAGACGGTGCAATCTCAAGTTTCGCCACCAGAAACCAGGTGACTATGAGGAGGAAGATCAGGCCAAGAGCGATAGGGGCATAGCGGCGCATATATCTATGTTTTAACATTTTGATCTCCTTGATCCACTCCCGTGACTATATCAACTTATTTAAGGCTACCAAGCTTTCGACGATAACCCTGCCACTTCCATAATAAAGGAGTTCTCCAAGCACTGCAATACCCTTCGTAGCTGCGCGATTGATCGCGCATGGCAACCATACCGACCGGCTTGCCCACGCGCGATCAATCGCGCAGCTACGAAGGGGGAGGACTTCGGTGCAGGTTGTCAACAGACCAAGAACACGTTATGCTAAGCGGGAAGGCATTTTCCAACGTATCCATAGCAGAAAGATCGTGACCTTCACTCGCAGGGGTGATATACTGCAAGAGGGATGCGGCGACCGGAGCGGTTGCCTCTATCAAACCTTTTTAGAGGGTGACCGCGGAGTTGCCTGGCTGATAGAGGAGTTTTTCATGTCGGAACAGCCAATAACGTCGGCTAACACGAATACCAATACCAATACACATACAACGGACAGCAGCGCACCAGCAGAAGATTTTGAGGCAGGCGTCCTGACGCAACTGGATAGCCTCTATCGGACCGCGTTGCGCATGACCAATAACCCGCAGGAGGCCGAAGACCTGGTACAGGAGACCATGCTCAAGGCGTTTCGCTTCTCCAGCACCTACCAGCCCGGAACCAACCTGCGCGCCTGGCTTTTCCGTATTTTAAACACATCCGCCATCAACCGCTATCGCAAGCAGGCCACCCACCCGACGCCAACCCCGCTTCCCGAAGGTGAGGAGTTCTACCTGTACAACCGTATCAAAGACCTGAACGGGCAGGAACTGAGCGTGGGAGCAGAAGAGGAGGTGCTGAGCAAGTACCTTGACGAAGATGTGGAGAAAGCGTTGAAGGATTTACCGCTCAACTTTCGCATAGCGGTGGTCCTGGCGGATATCGAGGGATTATCCTATAAAGAGATTGCGGAGGCGTTGCAGATCCCTATCGGGACGGTCATGAGCCGCATATCGCGCGCGCGCCGGCAGTTACAGCGCTCGCTGTGGGACTATGCCAGGGACAGGGGATACGTGAAGGTCGCGCCAACAGAATGATCCTGGCAAACTATGCGCTCCACTCATTCAGAAGACGTTTTAGAGTGAAACGCGGGGCAGTACATGTACTGCCCCGCGAACCATATATTTTCATCAATAGAACAGCGCTGATTGCTCGATCTTCAGCAGGTAGCTCAGCGGTAGAACAGCGCTACGCGCCACCGGCTCCGGCGGCACCTTCGGCCTCAACCATCCCGTCACCGGCAACACCTTCATCATTGACCATCACCGTCTCACCGACGCTGTGCTCAATGGCGGCAAGCTGCGTTGCCGACCCCTGGGCATGAGGACCCTTGAACCAGTGACGCACACTGACAAACCACCAGACCGTCAGAATCAGCAGCGTGCCCAGGACCACTATCGGGGTATAGTTGAAGTTCACAGGAGTGACCGGGTTGATTGTTGGGAGCATGAACAAGATGGAAATGAAGATCACCCACAGCACGGAAATCACACCAATTGGCCTACTCCACGCACCCAGGTGCCAGGGTCCCACGCGGAAATTCTTCGCGAAGAGGCGCAGCAAGATCGGCAACACATACGAGATGTAGAGGCCGATGACCGCGATGGAGGTAATCGCCACATAAGCCGCAAAGTTAACCACGGTCGGAATCGCCAGGATGAAGGCACAACTCGCCGACAATATAATCGCATTGCGCGGAGTACGACCACGGTTCAGATGATGCCAGACATTTGAGAAGGGCACCGCGCCATCGCGCGAGAAGGCGTAGATCATACGGGAATTCGTCGTGATCGAGGACATACCGCAGAAAAACTGCGCACCGACCGCGACTGCGAAGAAAAGCGTTCCCAGCACAAAGCCCAGGCGGCTTTCCAGAATATAGAGCACCGGATTGAGCGCGCCGGCCGCACCGTTTGGGCTAATATCGGGGGCCGCGGCCAGCAAGCCCATGAGTACGATATAGCCAGCAAAGGCGGAGACGACGACAGACATGACCACACCCCACGGCGCGCGCGTCTCGGCTCCAACGGTCTCTTCGGTCATATGCGCCGAGGCATCGTATCCAGTATAGGTATACTGTGCCAGCAACAGGCCCAGCAAAAATGCATACCAGATGGGGAAGCCTGACTGATTATACTTGGGGTCGGCTTTGAAGAGCGTACCCAGAGAGTTCAGCGGAGCCGAGGCGACATGATTCGCGAAATCAGGTGCCGCGAATTGCTGCGCCACCAGGGCCGCTACCACGACGCCCCCACCGATGAGGAGCACGCCAACGATGTGCCACCAGACACTGACATCGTTTAAGAACGCCACAATGCGCACACCAAAGATATTCAGCAGGGCATGCAAGATAAGGACAACTGCATAGATGGCCAGAGTAGTCCACTGTGTGGCCGGATCAATGCTGACGACGCTGCCGAGTGTCGCCGGGAAACTGGGAATCCAGGCATTGAGCAGCACATCGATGGAGACCGCCAGGCCGTAGTCAATGCCCGCGGTCACCGCGACCTGACCAAGCAAATTGAACCAACCTGTGAACCAGCCCCAACCGGGGCCGCCCAGCTTGGAGGACCAGTAGTAGAGGCCACCAGCCGTGGGATATGCAGAAGCGAGTTCAGCCATACCTAGCGCGACAATGACCACAAAGACGGTCACCAGGGGCCAACCAATGGCCCCGGCGGCAAAACCAGAGTTTGTGATGCCTGTATAAAAGAGGGTTAGACAGCCACTGAGGACGGAAATGATGGTGAAAGAAATGGCGAAGTTAGAGAAGCCACCCATCGCGCGAAATAGTTCCTGAGCATAGCCCATGCCATGCAGCCGTTTCATATCGCGCGCTATCAGCTCTTCTCTGGCAGCTTTTTTCGATGTAGCCAAAAGATACCTCCTAATCCCATATAGCAAGCATGTGACGAGGACAGACTCTTGCGTGAACTGGCATCACTGAGCGTGATGCAGGATCATGAAATCAATGCGTCTGTTTTTTCGATGCCTCCTTCCAAAAGCAAAAGAGCGCCTTCTCCTGCTGCTGATTCCTTCATGGCACAGGGATGGTGGTTGAGCTGGCCGGGTGGGCCAGCTCAACTTTATAGGCCGCTAGCATAACATGGGGAAGAGCGCCTCGTCAAGAAATAAGAGTCATGTTCTTATAATGATTGTACATAGAGAATTACTCCTATCACTTTGGTGATTGCTTTGTTAAACGTGAACATTTCAGGTATGCTAAGTGGATTGGATTACCTTCAGAATAGTGTGTACCAGAAACACATCATAAATGGATCGGGAGGAATTTGGATGTCCATACGTAGCTGGCCAGCGCCCCAAAAAATGCAGGAGAAGACAGAGGAACTACCTATCCTGCGCTCGGAAGAATATGTCGTTAAGACAATGCCTCCGGTGGCGGGCGCGCTTGACCTGACATCGACCTTTGTACTGATTATCTTCTTTATTACCAATGTGGCTTCGGCCATCCAGGGGGGCGCAGGCACATTTACCTTCTGGATCATCGGTGGCATCACGTTTTTTCTGCCCTGTGTTATCGCGACCGCCCAGCTCGGTCACATGTTCCCCCACGAGGGTTCTCTCTATAACTGGACGCACAAGGCCTTCGGAGGCTATTGGAGCTTCTTTGTGGCCTTCTGCGCATGGTTTCCCTGTATTCTCTTGATGATTACAGCCTCCGACGCTGTCATCAGCTATATTCAGGGCTTAAACCCCGCCTGGCTGCAACAGCCCTGGCAGCAAGGGGTGGCCCTGATACTGCTCATCGCCCTCTCAGGCGTCATCGCAGTTCAACGCTTCCGTACCACTCTCAATCTGGTCAACATGACGCTGGTGATCGCCTTTCTAGCGGTGCTCATAGTGGGGGCCGCCGGAGTCGTCTGGCTTCTGGGCGGCCATCCCGCCGCTACCAGCTTTGCCACCGCCGCGGATTGGGGGCTGGTCTGGAATCCACCTGGTCCCAAGGGATACTATACGCTGGCCTTATTTGCCTTCATCACCCAGGCGTATCTTGGTATCGAGGTTCCTCTCAATATGGGCGGTGAAATAACGGGTCACAGAGTCGTCAGCCGGCATTTGCTCTGGGGAGCGCTACTGGTGCTGATCGGCTACTTTGTAGCGACTTTTGGTGTACTGGTCGTGCTGGGAACAGCGCCGACCGGCAACCCATTCGCCCTGGCACTCACTGTAGAGAAGGCGCTTGGG
>JBDTHH010000272.1:0-14471 GCA_039937055.1 Ktedonobacteraceae bacterium
CGGGCTTGTAAACGGCGCCCCTACGCCCCTACGCCCCTACACGTTTGAATTATCTACAACCTTACTGGGTAATCCTGCCCCTGGCTCCCATTCTGATAAAGAAAGTATATGTCGAGGTTCTTCAGGCCGGCGGGCGCCGCAAAGGCTACATGGCCTCCTACACCTCTGGCTCCGGCCCTAAAGCTGGAAGGCAGCGTGCTATCAAATGGTGGGCGCATGTTGCCATTAAGCACCAGGCGGACATAATTATAGCCTGGGCCAGTCCCTGCCGCGGTACCGTTGGGATTATCCACCGTAAAGTTCAGCACGTAGATCTGCTGGCCGGCTTTACACTGTACGCCTTTGTAGGAATACTGCACTCCGATGCTATGCAGGTGATAGGTTATATAGAGTCCCGGCTGCGACCAATCATCATAGGAAATAGTCAGCGATTGTGGGGCCGTCCTGTTCGCGTAGCGACCGGGATTAAAGGCACCGGTAAAGGGTATCGTCACCAGCAACTCATTTTGTGTGCTAGATCCTAATTGCAGGGCCGCCGCGTTGAGTTGTACTCCACGAGGAACCGGGAAGTCGAGCCAGCCGGTCTCGCTCTTGCCAGGGTCTGGACCGACCGCCAGTTGCGCTACGGTAGGGGCAATCTGGCTGGCTCCTGGTATGAGCAGGTGGGCTGTGTCATAATAGACCACAGAGGCCGGGTCAGTTGATGTATTGGTGACACGCATATTGAGGCGTATCACCGCTGGGCCTGAACGAATAGTATCATCGGCAAACGTGGTAGCGTATTGCGCATTGAGGACGGTAAAATTTAAACCCGCGTAAGCGGCCGTGCGCTGAATATTCAAGACAGTGACCGGGTCCTTCTGGATGGGGGGCGCGGCTGTCGAAATCTGTAAACTGCGTACCCAGTTCCAGGTCACCAGGCCAATCGTGCCCACGATGAGCAGCAGGACGATCAATAGTGCGCTGATCACGATCCACGACCGGTGCCTTCTTTTCTCTTTGCGCAGCCGCCGGCTGATGGTTGAAGGTCGTGCCCCATCCAGCGGTTGCGAGGGTGGCTGTATTATAGGAACCATTGTATCTTTTTCAGGCATTCGTTACTTCTCTCTCCCTCTTCATCAGATAGCATCTCTAGATAACATCTGTATCCCTTCCATTGTACCAAGTTATGGCGATTCTTGACAGTCTTTTTAGCGAGTGTTAGCATGGACCGTAGTTAAAAATAAAAACACCTCGTATTTTTATATCGCATTACAAGGAGCAAACAACTCGGTGAAAATTCACGAATATCAGGCCAAGGACATCCTGGCGCGCTATGGCGTCCCGATTCAGCCGGGGCGAGTGGCGTCTACGCCGGAGCAGGCTGAAGCCATTGCCCGCGAATTTGGCGGGCCGGTGGCCGTCAAGGCCCAGGTGTACGTTGGCGGACGTGGCAAGGCCGGCGGCGTCAAACTGGCCGATACCCCGGAACAGGCGCGGGAAGTGGCCGCGAAGATCCTGGGCATGGACATCAAAGGGCTGACCGTCGAAAAAGTTCTGGTTGAGGCCAAGTTGGACATCAAAGAGGAATACTACCTCGGTATTATACTCGACCGTAAGACGCAGACCCCCGTTGTGATGGTCTCCAAAGCTGGCGGTATAGATATCGAAGAGGTGGCCGCCACCGCTCCTGAGCAGATTATCAGGCACCAGATCGACCTGCGCTGGGGCCTGCGCCCCTTTGAGGCGCGCGACATCCTGGTCAAGGCCAACCTGCCGCACCAGGTGATCGGCAAAGGTGGAGCCATCCTCACCCAGTTGGCGAAGGCCTATATCCAGAGCGATGCCAGCCTGGCGGAGATCAATCCACTTGTCCTGACCGGCGATGGCCGTGTGGTGGCGGGCGACGCCAAGATTATCGTCGATGACAATGCCCTCTACCGCCAGAAGGAATACGCTTCATGGGCGGAGTCAGAGGAGGCCAACCCGCTGGAGTACGAGGCGCAGCAGGCAGGCCTGACCTATGTCAAGCTCAATGGCGATGTCGGGATCATCGGCAACGGCGCGGGCCTGGTGATGACCACGCTCGATATGGTGGCGGCGGCGGGCAGAAAGCCCGCGAACTTCCTGGACATCGGCGGCGGCGCCAGGGCGGAGACCATGTATAAGGCGCTGACCTTCGTGGCCCGCGACCCCGATGTCAAGGGTATCCTGGTCAATATCTTCGGCGGCATCACGCGCGGCGAAGAGGTGGCCAAGGGCGTGATTATGGCCCAGAGCGAACTTCCCGCCGGCATGCCGATTGTCGTGCGTCTATCCGGCACGGGCGCTGAAGAGGGCAAAGTCATCCTCAAAGACGCCGGACTTGACTGGGGCAAGGATATGCGCGATGCGGCGCAGAAGATCGTCGCGGCAATTACAGCACAGGAGCGAGGGCAGCAGGCATGAGCATTCTACTTGATGAGAAGACGCGCGTCATCGTACAGGGCATCACCGGGCGCGAGGGCAGCTATCACACCACCCGCATGCAGCAGGCAGGCACCACCATCGTCGGCGGCGTCACACCGGGCAAGGGTGGCCAGAAGGCGGGCGACTTCCCCATCTTCGATACCGTGGCCGAGGCCAGGGCCGCGACTGGCGCCAACGCAACCTGTATCTTTGTGCCTCCAGCCGGCGCCGCCGATGCCGTGATGGAGGCGGCGGCGGCGGACATCCCCTTGATCGTCTGCATCACCGAGTTCATCCCCGTGCTCGACACGGCGCGCGCGATGCTGGTTGTGCGCGAACACGGCGCCACCATGATCGGGCCGAACTGTCCAGGGCTATGTACACCGGGGAAGGGCAAGATCGGCATCATTCCCTATCAGATCTTCACCCCCGGTCCCGTTGGCTTCATCTCGCGCTCCGGCACGCTCACCTACGAGGTGGTCTCCCTGCTCACCGAGGCCGGCATCGGACAATCGACCTGCATTGGTATCGGGGGCGACCCAATCATCGGTTCGACCTTCATTGATCACCTGCGGCACTTCGAGCACGATCCACAGACCAGGGCTGTCGTGATGTGCGGCGAGATTGGGGGCAGTGACGAAGAGGATGCCGCCGAGTACATCAAGACGATGAGCAAGCCGGTAGTGGCCTTTATCTCCGGCCGCACCGCGCCTCCCGGAAAGCGCATGGGACACGCCGGCGCCATCATCTCCGGCAATACCGGGACGGCACAGGCGAAGGTCGCGGCCTTCCAGGCGGCGAAGGTCCCGGTCGCCGACACGATCTTTGACATCCCTGGTATGGTCAAAGAGGTGCTTGCCACGGTCTCCTGATCGCATAATCCATGCATCACGGTTTTTGGGGCGGGTGCGCCGCGCATAGGCGCATCTTGCCTTGATCACAATTGAGGAATACCCATGACTACCGCGCTCATCTATGATCCGATCTTTCTAGAGCACATCACGCCGCGCCGGCACCCGGAGCAGCCCCTGCGCGCCGAGCGGGCTATCGAGCTGCTCAAGGCCCTCGGCTGGCTGGAGCGCGCTGGACTGGTGCAGCTCGCGCCCCGTGCCGCCACCGGGGATGAACTGGCGGCGGTCCACTCCCGCGAGTATATCCAGGAGGTGAAGACGGCCGTGGAGCAGGCCGCGGCGCAAGAGGCGGCGGGCGGGCGGCGCTCAAGTTTTTTCGCGCCGGAGACCTTTGTCTCCGCTCGCTCATATGAGGCGGCCATCACCGCCGCCGGGGCGCCGCTGACGGCTATCGATGCTATCATGCGGGGCGAGGTGGACAACGCCTACTGCCTGGTTCGCCCTCCGGGCCATCACGCGTCGCGCGCGGATACCATTGGCTTCTGCCTCTTCAATAACGTGGCGGTCGCCGCCCGCTACGCGCTTGATCGTCACGGACTCGAACGCGTGATGATTATCGACATCGATGTGCATCACGGCAATGGGACGCAGGACATCTTCTACCTCGATCCGCGCGTGCTGTTCTTCTCGATCCACCAGGCCCCGTTCTATCCCGGCACCGGTCACTCAGACGAGCGTGGCGAGGGCGAGGGTCTTGGCACAACCATCAACGTGCCGCTGCCGGCGAAGACCGGCTACGAGGCCTACGAGCCGGTCTTCCGCCAGCTCATGGCACCCGCCGCCGACCGCTTCCAGCCGCAACTAATCCTGGTCTCCGCCGGCTTTGACGCGCACTGGAAAGATCCGCTGGGAGATATGTATCTCTCAACGGCGGGCTATGGCAGGTTGACGGAATTCATCGTACACCTGGCGCAGACGCTCTGTGCTGGGCATGTAGTGATGGTGCAGGAGGGGGGCTACGATGTGCAGGCGAATGCCGCGTGCATTGCGACCTGCATAAATTTCCTGCTCGGCGATGACGCGGCCGTGGATAGTCTTGGCCCACCGCCGGTGCAGTCGTCCCGCATCAATATCGACGCGCTGATCGCGGAACTACGGCGCATTCACAAACTGACTGGCTACCGCATGCGCAACGCGCCCAAGCCTGACATTGAACGCCTGAGGCGCGAGATCAAAGGACCTGACGCCTGACATTTCGGGGAGGGAAGCATGTCACGAGGCTCTGACAAGGTACGACTATTGACAGGCGGCGATCAACGAGTCGTTGAACGTTTACTGCGCATGACCGATTACGCCTATCAACGGTTCACATTTGAAGAACTCCCCATGCTCCTGGCCCACTATCCCGCCGCTGGCATATTCAGAGGCACGACACTCACGAGCTTCCTGCTCTCGCAGACCGTGAATCCCCCTTCCGCCTGGATTGGGGGTTTCGGAGTTGCCTGGCCGGAGAACACGCACGCGCTTGATCTGTTCGATACGTTGCTGGCCTATCTCACGCCGTCCCTGATTGCGCGCGGCACTCAGCATCTCTACTACTCCGGCAACGATGTGCAGAAGGACTGGCTGCGCGATGCCCTTTTGAAACGCGGCTTCTTGCTGCATCGTTTGCTCTACGCCTACGATAAATTTGATTACCACATTCCAACGCAGGGCAATCAGCAGGTTACCATCCGCCCGGTGCGCGTGGATGATATCCCCACGCTGTTGGCGATCGACGAGGCCTGCTTTGAGCCGCTCTGGCGCTACGACGCCGTTTCATTCGCGGATATCGCCTCCACGCATCCCTACTTCGTCGTCGCTGAACTGCATGGCAGGGTCATGGGCTACCAGTTCAATGCGCTTGAGGACACATCTGGCTACCTGGTGCGTATCGCCGTTCAGCCAGCGGTGAATAGCCAGGGGATCGGCGCGCGTTTGATGGCCGAAGCCGTGCGCTTCTTCGAGGGGAGGCGCGTGACGCGGATTATGTTGAATACCCAGGATGACAACATCCATGCCCACCGGCTCTACGAATGGTTTGGCTTCATTCGCATCCAGCAAACAGGCTTCACTCTGCGCAAGATGTTGTAAGGCCGCGGTTACCTGAAGCCTCTTAAACGAAAAACATCCAGCGGCTCGGTCTTATTTTTCACGTTAATCTGCCCGACAAAATCAACCAGCACTTGATCGCGCACCCGCGTGAAGGTCGCGTGATTGAGGTAGATATCATTGTCCCTGGCGTTTGACTGGAGCCGGTTGGCCACGTTGACCGTATCCCCAATCGCTGTATAGTTCTGGATGCGCTCTCTGGAGCCTATATTGCCTATCATCGCCAGGCCGCTATTGACGCCAATGCCGAAGGAGACCGGGATCTCCGGCGAAAGATGGCTCTGCTGGCTCATCAACGCCTGGCGCATCCTCCAGGCAGCGCGAACTGCTCGTAGGGCGTGATCCTTCTGTTCCAGGGGCGCGTTGAAGATGGCCAGGAAGGCATCGCCCCAGAACCCGGTGATCGTCCCTTCCTCCTCCCATACCGCCTGCACCATCAGATCAAAGTGTGTGTTCAGCAGGGTCATCACCTTTTCAGGGAGCATGCGATCGCTGATCTTCGTAAAGCCACGAATATCGGCCGAGATCACCGAGATCTCTTTGGTCTCACCGCCCAGGTTCAGAGCCTTGGGGTCGTTGATGAGTTGCTCCACTACCTTCGGGTGAACGTAGCGGCCAAAGATGCGCTTTATCTCCTTGGCATCCGCCTGTGCCTTCTTCAATTCTGTGCGGTCATCGATCACCAGCGCCATCCCAATGTGCGTACCCTGCTCATCGCGCAGCGAAGTCACGTAGAAGTTCAGGTTCACCCGGCCGCGCCTGGGAATCTCGCAATCCAGGGAGTTGGGCACAATCGTGCCATGCACGTGCAGGGTCATGGCACTTTGCAAGAGTGCGGCCAGGCCAAGCTCCGACCGCTGCCTGAATGCCTGCTGGTAGTGCTTCCCTACCGCGTCCGCCGGATTCATGTTTAAGATGATCCCAGCGGCATCATTGAACATGGTAATCATCCCGGCGGAGTCGGTGGTGATAACGCCGTTGGCAATAGAGGAGAAGATGTTGTCCATGTAGCTCTTGTCTTCATTGACTTTGCGCAGGGTCTTCTCAAGGTCGGCGAAGAGCCGGGCGTTATCTATAGCGATAGCCGCCTGGTGGCAGAAGGCGAGTAACAGGTCAAGGTTCTGCGAACTGAACAGGTTCCTGGTAAAGATGCTATCGACATAGACGGCCCCGATGCGCTTATCGCGCACCGCCAGGGGGGCGCACATGATAGAACGAATACCGATCTCAATGATACTGCGCTGCTCCATCAGGGAGGCGTCGGATTGCGCATCCGAGGTGAGCAAAGGCTGACCAGTACGCACGACGCGGTTCACGGTGCTCTGGCTGATCTGGTGCTCGAAGGCCTGCTGGTCGACGGTCTGCGCGTTTTTGTTGCGCGCAATCTTGAATTCAAGCTCATTTGTCTTCTCGTTCACCAGCATCAGGAAGCCGCGCTCAGCTCCGACAACGTCGATAACCTGGTCCATCACCAGTTGCAGCACTTGATTAAAATCCAGGGTCGAATTCAGCGTGCGCGCGATCTCGTAGAGCGTCCCCAACTCATCGCGCTGGCGGGTCAGGGCGCTGATGCTGGTTTTCAGTTCGTCGCGTTCGCGTTCAAGGTTGGCGGCAGGAGGGGGAGATGCTGATGAGGGCGTTGGCGGAGAAGAGGATTTGGCAGGCGCCTGCCCGTTCTGCGGTGTTTGTAATGCTGACAACTTCTGGCTGAGTCGCCCCAACTCCCAGTCGGCCCGGCGGCTGACCTGGAGAGACCGGCTCAGCAAACTCACACGCGGATTGCTGCTCTCGTTGACATAGGTGCTCTCAATCGCGACCTCTAATGCACGCGTGTGCTCGTGTAATGCGCTGGAAATACGTTTCAGTGATTCACTGATCGTGTGCAATTCATTTGGATCTGATGATACCGCCAAGAAGTCCCTCCTCCTGAAGACAATCTGCACGCAACCGCGAGTTTTTCCCTGGACACACCAGCAATCAGCGTGCTACATTGTCATACAGACGTTCGCGTCGATACATTATAGCACGTGAATTGTTGCCACATGGATCGCCCGGTTACATGGATTGCGTAGGGGCGAGGCAAGCCATCGCCCCTACGCAATCCACGCATGCTCACACGCCCTGTTCCTGGAGGTAGGTTGTAAACGACTTCGGAGTAAAGCCGAAGTCGCGCTCGACGGAGTTCAGGTCGGTGGTGTTATCAAAGGTGAAGAGGGTCATTGCGGCCTTTGTAATCGGTGGTTTTGGCAAGATCGCCTCCATGACGGCTGCGCCTATTCCCACCAGTGGCAGGGGAGCCGGTACTTTGGCGCGCGTCTTGTGCATGCTGCGCATAAGTTCGTCGAGTACCTGGCTAAACGGGTACTGTGCTGGCCCGCCAATGGTATAGGTCTTGCCTGTGGTGCGCGCCGGGTCATCCAGGACGCTGAGAATTACCGTCACCACATCCTCGACATAGATCGGCTGGAACATAATTTTTCCGCCTCCGAGCAGTGGCACCACCGGAGCCGTGCGAATCAGGTCCGCGAGGCCCTTAATAAAAGGCGCGTCCTTCCCGAAGAGCACTGAAGGCTGGATGATGGTCCAGGCCAGGCTGCTCTCCTTGAGCATTTTTTCAGCCAGGTAGCGCCCCTGCATGTATGAGCCTGCCTTGTCCGGCTTCGTTCCCAGGCCGCTGATTTCGATGATGCGCTTCACTCCACCAGCCATGGCGGCGTTCACCACGTTGGTTGTGCCCTGCACATTGATGGTTTCGTACTTGTTCCCTGCCGACTGCTTGCGGTCAGCGGTAAGAAACGCCGCATGCACAATGGTGTCGATGTCGCGCACGGCCTCCTCAAGTGTCATCGCCAGCGTAGTATCGCCCTCCACCAGCTCAACCTGGCTCGCAGGCAAAATGTTGCTGGCCCGTTTGATATTGCGCACCAGGCAGCGCGGCCGCTCCCCCCGCGCGATCAGGCGGGCGACGAGATGTCTGCCGATATATCCAGTTGCACCCGTGATAAGTATCATATAGCCTCTCTTCCTTCTAAAGCGTGCTGGTTCCCTGTCCCAGAGACGCCGCGCGCATCTGGAACAGGTAAGCGATTTTTTTGCGCAGTTGCACGCCTGTCGCACCGCCATTCTATCGTACAACATTTTGCCCTTTGTAGTTGCGCGATACACTTGCGCAACTACAAAGGGCAAAAACATCTCTCTATCCCATTGAGATGAATATCTTATATTGGCCTATATTGGTATATTTTTAAGGTGTTTCAGAGCATGTTTATGGAGATATCGAAGAACTATTCTCTCAAGCACCTACAGCAGTGAATAGGCAACTCCCGGCTGTCCACCCTGTTGGAGCGATGTTCTATCTCTCCTATCAAGAGAGCCCTCCTCATGAGGTTTGAGAACGCCGATAATTCTTGTCAACTCGCTCTGCTGGCTGAAACGCTGTACCTCTTTGGCGGCGCGTACCTGGTTGCGCCCCAGGTGCTTGGCCCAATACATGGCCTGATCTGCCTGCTCTATGATCTCGTTACCGCTTTGTCCATCATCCGGGAAGGTGGCTATACCCATGCTGAGTGTGAAAGGAACGCCGCCCTCCACCATATCTGCCGCGAACAGGGAACCGGCGACCGCCTCGCGCATCCGTTCAGCAATCGTGCATGCCTGGGCGGCCGTGGCCTGGGGCAGGATCACCAGGAATTCTTCTCCTCCATAGCGCCCCACCGTCTCTCCTTCGCGCAATACTGCACCAACACACATTGCCAGTTCACGCAGCACCCGGTCGCCAACAGCGTGGCCATAGGTATCATTGATCTGCTTGAAATGGTCGCCATCAAAGAATGTTACTGAGAGGGGGTCGCCAGAACAGCGAGTACGCTCCATTTCCTTCTCCAGGAATTGCAGCAGTGTCTGGCGATTGAGTAAGCCTGTCAGCGAGTCGGTACTTGCTAGCGTTTGTAGGCGAGTATTGGCCTCCTGTGCTTGCTTGAGGGCATCACGCAACTCGGTCTTCAAATGTGCATTGACCATGGCAATAGCCGCTTGCACCCCGATCTCTTTGAGCAACTCCAGATGCCGCTGGCTATACGCGTGGGGGTGATAGCTCTGGACCGACAGGATGCCCAGTGGCTCATTGCCATAGCGAATAGGCACAAAGAGCAGCGATTGCGAAGGGCGTTGGTTGCCCATCAGTGTATCGACTTCCGCTAGATCATCGTGCTGGTCGCGCGCATAGTCCTCTGCTGTCGCGTAGAGGCGCCCCACTCGTTCCTGAAACAGGATTTGCTGGGTTTGAAGAAGAAAGGGTAATGGCGTTGCCACCGCGTATTCCTTCCCCTCATCCATTAGATAATCCATCACCAATTGCTCGGTAGCGGAGTGGTAACGCGCCACAAAAAACGCTTCAGCGGGCATCATGCGTTGCACCTGTTCATACATCGTATGATACACTGTTTGCAGGTTCAATTGGGAATCTGGAGCTGAAAGGGCCTGACCAATTTCAACGAGCGCGGCCCGTTCCTCGCTGTTTTGCCGCACTTCTTCGTAGAGGCGTGCCCCTTCGATGGCCACCGCTGCCTGGTTGGCAAACAATTCCAGCAGGGCGACGGTCTCAATCGTCGGGCGCAGGCCATTGAGAGGGGCATCTGGCGTTAAAATACCCAACCACGACCCATTATCGCGGATGAGTGGAATGAACAGTAAGTCCATGGGATCCCAGGCGAGAGAAACTGCATCATTGAACAGCGAAGGGTTCGCTGAAGATGAGTGTGAATCTGATTGAATGTACTGATGGGCAGGCAATGAGGTAGAGGCAGGTTGATCGGTGGAGGTAGGTTGATCGATAGTCACCACGAAGAAGCTTGCTAGATACTGGTCCTTCCAGGCAGGGGAGTTCGAGGGAATCAAGTACGATTGGCTGATGCGAGAGCCTAACTGAGCCACTTTCGTGACTACCGCTTCTGGCAGGGGATGTTGACGCAGATACTCTTCTCCCTCAGCACCAATTCCTCCCCCAACAGCCCAGGCACGGAAAGACCCCTTTCCATCAGAGAGATACAGGGCCGCGTAGCGAAACTCCAGGGCGGTGCATGCAGCCTCTGCTATGCGTTTGGCAATCAGGCCCGGGTCCATATGCAGTCGCAGCGAGGAGCCGATCTCGGTGATACAGGCGAGCACCTCACGTGGATGCGCTAAAAACGTCTCGGATGGCTGAACAGCCAGGGGTCTGTTGTCCTCGGACGCAACGAAATGATCATGCACTGAATTCACCTGTTCCCTTGCGGAGCCTTGCCGCGCTTTTCTTCTTGTGTCCTCCTCTCTTATCGGTATACATACCGATTTCTTGAGCGATGGTTGAAAGCGATGTTCTCGTCTGGCCAGCAGAGTATGGGTTGTCATAGGCGGGCCGCTTTTGCGAAATCCTGAGCATCGCTTAGCACAGCGCCTCCCCAGGCAGCAGGATACGCACAGTCACGCCCTCGCCGGGTGCGCTTTTGATGGTCAGGTTCCCGCCGGCGATGGCCAGCAGGGCGCTGTGGGAGAGCAGGCCGCCGCCGGTGCCCGTGGTGGAGCGGCTGGCAGAGGCGATGCCGACGCCGTCGTCGGAGACGCTGACCTCTAGATCGGGCTGACATGAGGCCGTGAGGGTCAGGCGCAGGTAGCGGTGGACATCGCTGCCGCGTGCGTGCCGGGCGGCATTGCGCAGGGCCTCCTGCACGGCGGCGAAGATCAGCTCGGCAATGGCGGGAGGCGTCACCTCGTCGATGCAGGCCGCAGTCTCATCGGAGATGCACCAGGCCACCTCGTCGAAGGCGTTCTGAAAATCCTGTTCGAGCATCGTGTGGATGGCCTGCATCATGCCCTCGCGCTCCAGACGGTAGGGCGCGCCGGGCGCCGTCGTGCGCATCATGGCGGCCAGGCGGCGGTGGGCGTCGCTAATCATGCCAATAGCCTCGTTGAGCGCCTGCTGGGAGTCCGCGGGCGCCGCGGAGTGAGGAGTCGCGCCACCGTTGAGCGAGCGCAGGGTCTCCAGGCGCAGGAGGGCCAGGTGCATCTGCGGCAGGATCTCATCGTGCAGCACCCGGCGCTGCTGCGCCCCCAGCAGCTTCACATCCACGATGCGGCGGCGCAGCAGCCCGGCAACCGCCTGCATGGCCTCGTGATCGCCCAAGGTATCGAGGATGCGCTGTCCGCAGGCCTGAGCCAGGTTCATGTCCTCATCCGTGAAGGCGCCGCCGTCCTCGCGTGGTCCCAGGTAGAGCGTGGCTACCAGCCCGCGCTCGTCGTAGATTGGCATCACCCAGCAGATCATGACCTGCCCATCCGAGATCATACGCACGCGAT
Source organism: Ktedonobacteraceae bacterium (assembly GCA_039937055.1). GTDB lineage: Bacteria > Chloroflexota > Ktedonobacteria > Ktedonobacterales > Ktedonobacteraceae > JALYTT01. The sequence goes on from JBDTHH010000272.1 coordinate 11,763, forward strand.
GGGTGGTGGCGGCACTCTGCCGGTGCTGCCCTGCCCCGTCTTCTGGATCGGACGCCTGGTTGCCGTCAGCGCCCTGGCGAGAGACAAGGCGCTGCTTGCGCGCATCCCCTCCCAGAGGCTGGCGCTGGGTCTCACCCAGCCAGGCATTCTCAGGCCAGCGATAACTAAAGGTGCGCCGCACCGATCCCGCCATCACCACCAGGCGGGCGCTGCGTACTGCCAGCACATTATGACACAGGTGGAAGAAGATGTTCTCCAATTCGTGTTCGGTCTTGTTGGCGTCGATGTTCAGCCAGTGGCCGAGGGTGGTGCTGCGCAGAAACGGACCTAAGAGGGCGATGTAGCGATCATGGGCGGTATAGTTGCTCCAGGTGAAGAGGGCATAGACGCCTGTGGCCAGCGCGGTAATCAGCAGCAGGCCGCTCAAACTGCTGTTGGTGAATGTGACTAAGAGGGCGATGAAGATGGCCACGGTGGTGGAGACGATGACGATGCCGCGCCACTGCTCAAAAAAACCGCGCCGCGCCAGGGGACGCTCGATCAGAATGCCGTGGCGCACAATGGAGTAGCCGATGACCAGGATGATCAGCGCTACCACGCCGGTCGTTGTAATGTCGAGGATGAGCAGTTCGAGCGGGATCGTGGTCAGCACATGGTGAGGCGGGAGCGGTGCTTGCTGCTCGCGCTCCAGCCAGTTGACCATTGACCCGATACCCAATATACCCAGGACCGTCGTCAGCGCCACCATTAGCAGTGCGGCCAGCAGTAATCGGGGGCGAGCGAGATGCCAGGAGAGCACCGGCTCCTCTAGCAGCTCAACATCTGTTGGATCATCCCAGAACGCATCGATCAGGCTCTGGGAGAGGGTAGGCCCCTTCTCCCGCCGTCTTCTCACTATGCGCACCAGTCCCAGCCAGAGCACACCCAGCAGGCGCTGCGTGCGCCTGGGCGTGAACCAGGGTCCGATGGCGCAAAAGGTCACGTAGGCCAGGAACAATGTTGGCAATAGCACGGCGGGCGAAAATGAAGCCAGGCCGGGATGTGTGAGGAGGTCGCCGTATGCTAGCAAGCGGAGTGTGCCGGTGAAGGTAAATGTTGCCTGGTTCAGGATGAGGAGGAGCAGCACGCTGGCGGCGAGTGCCGCGCTGATTGCCAGCAGGAGCGGCCGGCGCCGGCGCCAGGAGGCGTTAATCAACGAGGCATAGTGTAGGCCAATCACAAACCAGATATAGGGGGTACCCAGGGCGGGTAGCCAGATAAGGTGCCAGAGGATCTCTAGCAACAGGCTGGTTGAGGGGCTAGAGAGCGGCAGCCAGATCAATAGCGCGTGCAGGCAGAAGAACAGCGCCGCCAGGCCCAGGCCCACGACCCCCCAGCGTGTGATCCTGGCGCGGCGGTCGCCGTTGAGCCAGACGGTTGTGGCCAGCCAGAGAAACGCCACGGTGTTGAAGATAGAGATGGCCAGCAGGAGCGTCTGGAGCAGGCGTGCCGGCTCAAACCAGGGTAGTGGGGACATAGGCGTTGTTATTCTTCCTCTTTGTAGTAGGGAACCCATGCTCCCCGGCGGTCCTGCACCAGCGCAACCCCGTTCTCGTCCCAGATGAACATGCGGTTGAGGGTGTAGATCAGCGTGGCCCGTGCGCGCGCTACCTTATCATCGACCGCGCTCTCGCTCAGGCCCCAGGCCGCGTAGATGCGCCCATTGGTGCGACTGACGGCGCGCTTATCGTGCAGGTTGAGGCGCGCGGCGATCTGCTCGTTGGTCATCCCCTGCGCCACCAGTTCGGCCACGCGTAGCTCGTTCGGCTCCAACAGCGCGCGCGGCGACTGCTCATCCAGGCTGCGCACTTCTTGCACGCGGTCCTCGATCTCCGGGTCCACCAGGCTGCGACCATTGATGGCATCGCGCAGCAAGGGAACCAGCATGCTGGGAAACAGGTAGTTGCTTTTGCGGACGTAGGCGTAGTGGGTGAGGATGCCGGAGGCGCGGAACTCGCGGTAGTATTCATCGTCATCCTGGATGGAGTAGAAGACCACTGGCATGCGCGGCCGTTCGCGACGAATGGCCACGGCCGCCGCTACACCGCTGATGGCCTTGCGACCTGCCTGCGGGTCCTGCAACTGCACATCCATCAGGATCACGTCCATATCAAGCTCCAGCGCCAATGCTACGGCCTCGCGCCCCGTCGCCGCCTCTCCCAATACCTGCACGGCTCTCGTAGCCTCCAGTCCCTCCCGCAGCGCTTTTCGTAGGGGACCGTGGTCGTCTACCAGCAATAGTTTGATGCTCGTCAAGAGAATATGCCCTCCGCTCTTCCATGTAAGCTAAGTATAGCATTTTTGGGTTGGAGATAGAGGCTTCGAGACATGGGAAGATGCGTTGCGGGGACAACGAGAGGGATACATCAAGGACTGGCCAGGTGTGCTCTTCCTCTTTCAGTAGCGATTGCCAATCCTCAATGTATCCCTGCTGTAGCTCACGCCTCTTTTCACACTATGGTATGAAGAGAGGGTTGATCATTAATAGCCGGTTCCGTTTTCAAAGGTTTGCGCAATGACGCTGTAGCCCGCGTTTTTGGCGTGAATATCCTTGAAGATGCTGCATATCCAGGTGTAGGTGCAGATGTTGGGGTTTGGCGTCGTCGCGCCTCCAAAGGCGCTGAAGACATCCACGATGGTCCCATATCCCTGAACATCGTTCGCCAGGTG
>JBDTHH010000273.1:0-6691 GCA_039937055.1 Ktedonobacteraceae bacterium
TGCGGGCCAGGCATGAGCCGGGCATGCGTCATAACTGCGACAAACGTGTCCCTCACTATTTCCAGATCGGTTGAGAGCGGTTCTGCTTCATGGGCTATCGCTGTGAAGATCCTGTACAGCGCCTCCCGTAGCACGATAGCGCGCTCAAATATCGCGTTTGCCTTATCGGGCCTATGCGCTGTCCCGCTCAGTAGATGGCACATCTGATCCTCTGTCGAGACACCCACATGCTGGCTCCACTTCACAAGATCAGCGTAGTTGCTAAGGAAGTCGTGAGCCGTCTTTCCTATACGCGGATCAAGGCTGTTGACAAAATCCAGGCACAGCCGGCCTCCCAGAAGCTTCAGTGTCTCTATGCCCCTTGCTGTATTGAGTGTCTCGCTGCTAGCGTCCATCCTCTGCCTCATCAAACGTAATTACCATCAAAATGGCATTGACAGGTAAGCCATTCCGTGTTATTGTATTACCATTAAATGGATTTTAACAGGTAAGAAATTGAATGTCAAGGGTGCCTGGCCCATATGCGAGTGTAGGAGGGATAGCATGTCGCATACAACCGTAGACGAAGAAACCGCAGCCATACACGAGGATATCACTTTTACCTTTGCAGGCGCTTTCGCTGGGATGCGGCGCAGCCTACCGCTTGTAGCAAGCGACTTTGCTGTCGGCATTGTCTTTGGGGTGCTGGCGCGCCGGGCCGGATTGAGTCTTGTGCAGGTCTTGCTCATGAGCGGCCTGGTGTTTGGAGGGAGCGCCCAGTTCGCCGCGCTCTCTCTCTGGGTGACGCCCTTGCCCGTGATCGCACTGCTGCTCACGACCCTGGTGGTGAACTCGCGCCACCTGCTGATGGGTGCGGCCCTGCGCCCCTGGTTTGCTCGGCTGCCACGCGCGCGGGCATATGCCTCGCTCTTTTTCTTGACCGATGAAAGCTGGGCGTTGGCAATCAGCGATTTTGCCAGAGGTGGGCGGGATGTGGCCTTTCTGGTAGGTAGCGGGCTGGCGCTCCTTCTCGCATGGGTCAGCTCTACGGTCATCGGGTATGTTGCTGGCGCTCTGATGCAAAGCCCGGAGCAGTGGGGGCTTGATTTTGCCTTTACGGCTGTGTTCGTGGCCCTGCTTGTGGGGATGTGGAAGGGCAAGGCGCATTTCCTGCCATGGGCGGTAGCCGCCGTAGTCGCGGTGGCGGTGGCGCACTGGCTACCGGGAAAGTGGTATATCCTGGCGGGCGGCCTAGCGGGTAGTATTGTAGGAGCGATAACCGGTGCCAAATGATACTCTCGCAGTGCTGACCATTGCCGGCATGGCGCTGGTGACGTATATGACGCGTGCCGGCGGGATGTGGTTGATGGGCCTGGTGACCCCTTCCCCGCGCGTCGAGGCCTGGCTGCGCTCTATCCCAGGCGCCGTGCTGGTCGCGCTTATCGCGCCTACTGTGTTTGCAAGCGGTCTTGCTGAGACGCTGGCGGCGGGTGCAACGGTGCTTGTCGCGATCCGCACGAAGAATGTGTTGCTGGCGATGGTAGTGGGTGTGGGTGTAGTGGTGCTGGCAAGACATAGCCTGTGACGGGTAGGCAGGAATACGAAGGGAAAACGATTGTGCTGGTAAGCCATGGAGGCGTGATCGCGGCCACATTTAGCTATTTCTTTGGGTTGAGTGGAGCTACGTCGGCGCGTGTTTCTCTGGGAGCGAAGAATACGTCCATTACGCACTGGTTCCAAGTATCTGATACGCAAAAGTGGGTTTTGGAGCGCTATAACGATATCATCATTTGTAACTCTTGACTTTATCTGTTCGCTCTCTCTATAATGCCTTATTGATTATAATGGCTGAGTAGCGAGGTTTTCGATGATAGATCGTATAGGCCGGCAACTTGGCAACTACCGGCTTGAACGCCGGATAGCGCGGGGCGCTTTCGGTGATGTCTACCTCGGCGAACATATTCACCTGGATACACGGGCCGCCATCAAACTATTGAATACCCAGATTGGCGATGAAGATATCGAACGTTTCCGCAACGAAGCCCGGATGATTGTTCGTTTGGTCCATCCCAATATTGTGCGTGTCCTGGAATTTGGTGTGGAGGACGAAACTCCCTTCCTGATTATGGAGTATGCTCTCGGTGGTACATTGCGCCAGCGCTATCTTTCCGGAGTGCAGGTTCCTCTGCCAGCTATTGTAAGCTATGTAAAACAGGTTGGCGATGCTCTTCAATATGCCCACGATAGGCGCCTGATTCATCGCGATATCAAGCCGGAAAATATGCTCATTGGGGCGCGCGACGAGATTCTATTAAGTGATTTTGGGATCGCCACGGTTGCGCAAAGCTCCCGTTATCAGGGGGCGCAGGATATCGCCGGCACCATTGGCTACATGGCCCCGGAGCAGATTCAGGCCCATCCGCGCGCGGCTAGCGATCAATATGCGCTGGGGATTGTGGTGTATGAATGGTTAAGTGGGGAGCGCCCGTTTCAAGGCTCTTTCACAGAAGTTGCCGTCAAGCACGTTACAGTTCCTCCACCCTCTCTACGCGAGAAGCGACCGGATCTCTCGCCCGATGTTGAGCATGTCGTTATGACAGCTCTGGCGAAAGTTCCTGGTGAGCGTTTCGGGAGCGTACAGGCATTTGTAAGGGCTTTCGAGCAGGCCTCCAATGAAGGACTGGAGACAGCAGTATCCCTACAATCCAGTAGTCCCAGGGCACAAATCCTTGCTGATCGGATAGTGCCGTTAGATGTCAGCCCTTTTCTTTCTACCGAAGGGGATGCGCCTGCCAGCACTGATACCAGCCAACCTGGCTCGGTGGAGGATGTGCCTCTCGCAACCAGGAGTGGTAGAGAGATGATCGCCAGCGGCACAAACCGTGTGGTGACAGGTTTGATCGTGCTGGCAAGCACGATTCTGTTTGCGCTCCTGATTTCGCGTTCTACCCCCTCGTTGTGGAAGGATGCTCTACAGGGCCTGAACGCGGATGGGTCTGTTCCTGGCGAAGCGTTCACTACCTTGCTTGGTCTCGGTTTGATTACCGCCATCCCCCTGTTTTGTGCCGTTGTCTTTGGCTCTATCAGCGGTGCTCTCAGCGGTGGACTGGGCTTGATCCTGGGTATGTATCTCTCTTCGGACTATCACGATAACTACAGCAATTACAGCCCTGACGCTTTTTTCCAGTTCTTCAATAGCCGGGTTCTGTGGAATATGCTGGTATATCTTGTGTTAACTGGCATCATTGCGGGCCTGGTAGTGCGTATGACTCGTAGAGAATACGATACCGGGCGTGGCCTGTTGCTTGCACAGATCTTTGGCCTGCTTGGTCTGTTCGTCGGGACGCTTGTTCTCATAGTTGTTTTTGACCAGTTCCAGGGTAATACTTTTAGCTGGCTGCAATTTGCCTGGATTATGTTTTTCCTGCCCGGCCTGGCTCTGCTGTCAGTCTTGCTCGCTGGTTACACAAATGTGGTAAAGCGCTTTACGAGGCCAACGCGTCCGGCCTCGTAAAGCGCCAGAGTCTAAAAGATAGAGAGAAGCGCGCCTTGTTGACAGGGCGCGCTTCTCTCTATCTTAATATGTCAGGAAGGCTTATCCGACGCTGCCGGACATCTCCAACTGGATCAGGCGGTTCAGTTCGACCGCGTACTCCATGGGGAGTTCCTTGGTGATCGGCTCGATGAAGCCGTTGACGATCAGCGAGTAGGCCTCGGACTCGTCGAGGCCGCGGCTCATCAGGTAGAAGAGCTGGTCCTCGCCAACCTTTGAGACAGTAGCCTCGTGGCCGATCTCGGTCTCGTTATTCTCGACGCGAATGGTCGGATAGGTATCGGTGCGTGCCGTCTCATCGAGCAGCAGCGCATCGCAGCGCACGCTGGACTTGGTGTGGTGCGCATCTGGATTGATGCGTATAAGCCCGCGATACGAGGCGCGGCCCGTGCCCTTAGAGACCGACTTCGAGAGGATCTGCGAGGTCGTATGCGGTGCGAGGTGCGTGATCTTGGCGCCCGCGTCCTGGTGCATGCCATCGCTGGCAAAGGCCACCGAGAGCACATCGCCGCGCGCACCTGGCTCCATTAGCAGCACCGCCGGGTACTTCATGGTCACCTTAGAGCCCAAATTCCCGTCGACCCATTCCATCGTGGCGTCGCTGTAGGCGGCGGCGCGCTTGGTCACCAGGTTGTACACGTTCTTCGACCAGTTCTGGATCGTCGTGTAGCGAATGCGCGAGCCCTTCTTGGCGATGATCTCGACGACTGCGCTGTGCAGGCTGTCGCTGGTATAGGTTGGGGCCGTGCAGCCCTCGACATACTGTACGTAGGAGCCAGGCTCGGCGATGATCAGCGTGCGCTCGAACTGGCCCATATTCTGGGCATTGATGCGGAAGTAGGCTTGCAGCGGGATCTCGACGCGCACATTTTCTGGTACGTACACGAAGCTGCCGCCGCTCCACACAGCGCTGTTCAGCGAGGCGAACTTATTGTCGGACGCGGGCACAATCTTGCCGAAGTGCTCTCGCAGCAGGTCCGGGTACAGGCGCAGGGCGGTATCCATATCGGTGAAGATCACGCCCAGCTTCTCCAGGTCCTCGCGCACCTTATGGTAGACGGCCTCGCTCTCGTACTGTGCGGTCACCCCGGCCAGGAACTTGCGCTCGGCCTCAGGAATGCCCAGGCGGTCAAAGGTCTCTTTAATCTCGCTCGGCACATCGTCCCAGGTCTTACCCTGCTCGGCTACCGGCTTGATATAGTAGAAGATATCGTCGAAGTGGATGCCCGACAGGTCGGCGCCCCAGGTCGGCATTGGGCGTTTCTCGAAGAGATCCAGGCTCTTGAGGCGGAACTGGCGCATCCAGTCGGGCTCACCCTTCATCTCGGAGATCTGCTCGACGATCTCACGACTCAGCCCTCTTTTGGACTTAAATGCATAGTTTTCGGCGACATGGAAGCCAGCGCTGTAGTTTTGCTGTTCCGTGCCGAATCCTTGAGTAGTCATATAGGTCTCTCTCCATCTGCTGACTGTTTTGTATGGTATGCTTAGACAGAAAGCCGCGCTTCCTGGTGCTTAATCCTTACCGGCCTACTCGGATATGCTAATTATATGTCTTTTAGGCGCGGCTTGTCAAGGTGTCCGATCCTTTATTGTCGTTGCCCCTGTGGATAGGTAGGGAAGAATGAGCACACCTGAGATCATCAAGATCTACTCGGAAAACAATGATTTTCAATATATTGAGACCTTGCGGCGCAGGCGCGAGAAGCGCCAGAGGCACAGGGAGTTCTTCATAGAGGGCGTGCGCCCGATCAATCTGGCGCTCAAGCATCAATGGACCATCAATGCCTTTGTCTACGCGCGCGAGAAGGGACTCTCTGACTGGGCGACCCATATCCTGGCGCAGTCGCGGGCACAGGTGCATTTCGAGCTACCGTTGCGCCTGCTGGAGAAGCTGAGCAACAAATCGGAGACCTCGGAACTGCTGGCGTTGGTGGCCATGCCCGAAGACGACCTGGGGCGCATCTCCGTCGCCGGTGATATGGTCGTCGTCGTTTTTGATAGGCCGGCCAGCCCCGGCAACCTGGGCACGATCTTGCGTTCATGCGATGCGCTGCATGCTGCTGGCCTGATTATCACGGGTCACGCGGTGGATCTGTATGATCCTGAGACCATCAGCGCCAGCACCGGCTCGCTCTTTGCTGTGCCAGCCGTGCGCCTGCCCTCTCACAAAGAATTGCTGCCATGGGTGGAGGACCTGAGGGAGAGGCTGGGCTATGTGCAGGTTGTGGGAAGCAGCGAAGACGCGCAGGCTGAACTCGCCGATCATTGCTTTGCTTTCCCGCTCTTGCTGGTAGTAGGCAACGAGAAGTGGGGCATGAGCGCGGGCTATCAAGATCTGTGCGATATCGTTGTGAATATCCCAATCTACGGCTCGGCCTCTTCGCTCAATGTGGCCAGCGCAACCTCGATTTTTCTTTATGAGATAGACAGGCAGAGACGCAAGATCAGGGCCAGTCTTTGATAGTTCCCAGCGGGAGGAACGTGACATATAATAGGTCTATGGGTATCATCTACACCATTGGTCATTCAACGCGAACGATAGAACAATTCCTGGATCTGCTCAAGGCGCATGGCATCTAGGAGGTAGTTGATGTGCGTACAATCCCCAAATCGCGGCACAACCCTCAATTTGCTGAAGAGCAACTCGCGCCTGCACTGCAAGAGGCGGGTATGGCCTACAAACGCATTGCCAGGCTAGGTGGGCTGCGACGCACCACCAGCGCTTCCGTCAATACCGGCTGGCGCAATACGTCGTTTCGGGGCTACGCGGACTACATGGGCAGCGACGAGTTTCAGGAAGGGTTGCGCGAGCTGGAGCAGACGGCGTTGCAGCACAAGGTTGCTATTATGTGTGCCGAGGCCGTCCCCTGGCGCTGTCATCGCTCCCTTGTTGCCGACGCGCTGACCACGCGTGGCTGGTCGGTGCTGCATATACAGAGCGCGAAGACGGCCAACCTCCATAAGCTAACGCCGTTTCTGCAGGTCCACAATGGCGAACTCAGCTATCCCCCTGTTGTTGAATAATCCATCCTCGGCGCGCGCTTTCTATGTTGTACAGGTGAACAGTGACCGTTGGCGTTACAATATGATCGACCTGGTGATAGCGGGTATTCAACCAGGCTACGGTTGCCCCGGCCTTCGTGACTTGATCATCGT